>BNXT01000437.1 GCA_025999775.1 Bacteroidia bacterium
ATCATGTATCAGATTGAATTACTTATCGGAACGGACAGCAAACTGTCGGAACTCATTCTTGAACATCCCGACATTCTCGGAGCGCTATCTCATTTGAATATCCGGCTTGGGTTTGGGGAGGCTACCATCCGTGAGATAGCAGAACGTTACCAAATCAACATTGAGGCGCTGACGGCTATTGTCGCTACTTGCTGTAATAGGGCGCCGTCAGAAAAAATTATTTCCAAAGAAGCGTTGAGTGATTTGCTCGCATTTCAGAAAAATTCGCATAATGGATTCAAAAAAAAGCAGATACCGGAACTCAAAGCGCTCATCGCCGCCTTTGCCAACGAGGTATCCGAAAAGCATGGCAAACTGCTGATTTCGTTTTTCGACGGCTATATCTGCGAAGTGCACGAACATTTCCGATATGAGGAGGAAACGGTGTTCCCCTACATTGAAGCCATACTTGAAAACCGCCATACCAAAGGCTTTGCTATACAGGACTTTGAAAAAAACCACACAGACATCGGGCAAAAACTATATGACCTGAAAAATATTCTCATTAAATATATGCCCGAAGTAGCGGATACCGGCTTTCGCCGACAAATTCTTTATTATCTGTTCGATTTCGAGAAACAGTTAACTTACCACAACCATCTGGAAGACTATGTCTTGGCGCCGTCGGTGCTCAATGTGGAAAAAAATGAAAAAGCCGCCGCCAATGTTTAAATTCATCGCCATCATCGACAGGTCGCACATCATTCGGGAAGGGCTTACAGCGTTGTTGCGCGACAACAACTTGTGCCAGCGGGTAGGCAGCTTGGAACATCCCGACGAGTGGCTGCCCGCCTTCAGAGATACTGAACCTGATTTGGTTATTGTCAATCCCGATTTGTGGCAAAAAGGCAATAACAAACGTTGGGGCAGCGAAAAAACCATCGTGGTGGGACTGATTTATCAATACTACGAAAAAGAAATACTGGCGCAGTTTGACGAAACTATTTACATCACCGATTCGGGCGAAACCATTGTGAAGAAGCTGTCCCACCTGCAAAAGCACTCCAAATCACTCGCCATACAAAGTCTGAGCGCCCGAGAAAAAAGACGTCTTGAAACTATTGTTGCAAGGACTGTCCAACAAGGAAGTGGCGACCAAACTCGTCATCAGCGTACATACGGTGATTACCCATCGCAAAAACATCATCGAAAAGACAGGTATTCGCTCATTGCCGGGCTTAGCCGTATATGCCATACTGAATAATATCAGCGATATAGGGGACATTGGGTAAAGACGGTTAAAAATGTGGAGAGTTGAGTGTGAAGGGTGGAGTGTGGAGTTG
>BNXT01000438.1 GCA_025999775.1 Bacteroidia bacterium
AAGCCATTTTCGTGTGGCGAACTAAAATTGCTGTGCTGTTTATATTTCCAATGTGCAGCGTAGCCACGTTCGGCAATTTCATCCATACGTTTGGAGCGGATTTGCACTTCAACCCATTCTCCGGTATAGCTCATCAAGGTAACGTGCAGCGCCTCGTAACCATTACTTTTGGGCGTAGAAATCCAATCACGTAAACGGGCAGGATTGGGTCGGTAAATCTCGGTCAATAGCGAATAAATCTTCCAACAATCGACTTTCTCGTTTTCAAAATCAGAATCTACAATGATGCGTATGGCAAATAAATCAAAGACCTCTTCAAAGGTGATTTGCTTGTTCTGCATTTTCTCATAGATAGAAACAATAGATTTGACGCGTCCGGTAATGGAATAGGGAATAGCTGTTTTGGATAAATAGTTTTTTATCGGCTCGATGAAATCATGAATAGTGCGATCTCGTTCGGAGGTGGTTCGTTCAATCTTTTCATGGATTTCGTTGTATATATCGGGACTGGTATATTTCATTGCCAAGTCTTCCAGTTCGCTTTTGATAGCATAAAGCCCCAAACGATGTGCTAACGGTGCATAAAGAAAGGTCGTTTCGGAGGCAATTTTGAGCTGTTTATGGCGTGGCATGGATTCCAGTGTACGCATGTTATGCAGTCGGTCTGCTAATTTGATGAGGATAACCCTAACGTCGTCCGATAAAGTAAGCAGCATTTTCTTGAAATTCTCGGCTTGGATAGAGAGGCTATCATTAGCAAAAATTTCTTCGATTTTGGTCAATCCATCAATGATTTGAGCAATCTTTGGACTGAACATGCGTTCGATGTCGTGTAAAGTGAAATCGGTGTCTTCAACTACATCGTGTAAGAGAGAGCAAATAATAGCGGTAGGACCTAATCCAATATCGTTGACCACAATATAAGCAACAGCCAACGGATGATAGATGTAGGGTTCCCCACTGCGTCGTCGCTGGTCGCTATGTGCACTCATGGAAAGATTAAGCGCCTGACGTATGCTATCGCTATCTTCCTGTGTTAAAGGCGTTTTGAGTGCGCCTAAGACCGCTTGATATTGCCGCTCAATTTCTGCTTTTTCCTGTTCTGTATAAGCCCCCATAACAATCAAAATGTTTTGACAAATGTACGAAATATTTTTCAATTACACACAGACAAAAAAATTGAATGAGAAAAAATCGGTATTCATCTTCGTAGATAGGTTGTCCGTATAAACATCGCCTTTGTCATAAAACGTTAAGCCGTGATCTAAGCCCAATTCAAAAATAAATGATTGGCGATAGGGGGCTGACGACGATTTAGGA
>BNXT01000439.1 GCA_025999775.1 Bacteroidia bacterium
ATTCAGAAGTTGACAAAGCTATTAACACGGCAGTAAAACTTGCTTCTATGACTGACAGAAAAATAGAAATTGGCATTGTAACCCCATTTAGAGGGCAAGCGGAACAATTAAATGCAAAAATTCCAAGCCAATATAGAGATAGAATAATTGCAGACACTGTACATAAATTTCAAGGCGATGAAAAAGACATTATGATTTACAGTTTAGTTGTAACAGACAATTCTCCATCTACAAAAATTCGTTGGATTGATGAATCTGTTCCGAATTTAGTAAATGTAGCCGTAACAAGAGCAAAGAATACATTGTATATCGTAGGTAATAAAGAATATATTAAACAAAATTCTTCATTAACAAAACCGCTTGGGAAACTTGTTCAATATGTTGAAAGAACACAGAATGAATTTTAATTTTTTTTGCACAATGACCGATAAAATTCAAATAACTACTGACAACGGATTGGAAGTTGAAGCCCACACCCCTGTAATTATTTCTGCAAGCAGAAGTACGGATATTCCTGCATTTTTTGCGCAATGGTTTATCAATCGCTTGCGGGCAGGCTATGTTGTTTGGTATAATCCATTTAACCAACAACCAATGTATGTTTCGTTCACAAATTGCAAAGTGGTTGTTTTTTGGACTAAAAATCCCAAACCACTAATTCCGCTTTTAAAAGAACTTGACGAGCGTGGCATTCACTATTATTTTCAATTTTCGCTAAACGATTACGAAAAAGAAGGTTTTGAGCCTAATCTTCCAAGTATAGAAAAGCGCATTGAAACTTTCAAGGAACTTTCAAACATAATTGGCAAAGAAAAAGTTATTTGGCGTTTCGACCCAATGATATTAACTGATACAATAACACCTCGCGAAATTTTAAAACGAGTTTGGTATATCGGCAATCAATTAAAAGGTTATACTGACAAGTTGGTTTTTAGTTTCGCAGATATTGGCAGCATTTACAAAAAAGTGGAAAACAATTTGAAACGCGAAAAAATTCCTTACGTTGAATTTTCAGAACAATCAATGAACGAAATAGCCGAAGGATTGATGAAAATTCGTGAACAATGGAAGCAGGAAAATTGGGAAATTTCACTCGGCACTTGCGCAGAACAAATTGATTTGGGAAAATACGGTATTGAACACAATCGTTGTATTGACGGCGAATTGATGAAACAACTTTTTAGCGATGATACAGAGTTGGTCTATTATCTGAATTATGGAAAATTTCCTGAAAAAAATACGCTTTTTCCCAAAGAATTAAAACTTTTTCTACCCGAAAAATTGAAAGACAAAGGACAGCGCAAACTCTGTGGTTGTAT
>BNXT01000440.1 GCA_025999775.1 Bacteroidia bacterium
CCTAATGAAATCGTAAAATTTCGGGCAGGTATTGACGAAAAGCCAAAAGATGTTGAAAAACGAATTTTAGATTTATTTAAAGAGGTAAAAACCAATCTTCCAGAAGTAATTGACAGTGAAGACAAAGTTACATTAGACACCAACTCGTTGTTATTTATTGTAGGTGAATTGCAAAATTATTCTCTTATGGAAAGTGAACGCGATGTTGTCGCCGATGCTTTTGAAACCTTTATCGGGCACGCATTGAAAGGTGGTTTAGGGCAATTTTTCACACCTCGAAATGTGATAAAAATGATTGTTGATATTTTGCAACCCACCGAAAACGATAAAATTATTGACCCAGCCTGCGGTAGCGGTGGCTTTTTAATTGAATCATTAAAAGCCGTTTGGGAACAAATCGAAAACAAATATTCAAAATTAGGTTGGAATGAAGTTGACAAGAGTAAGAAAAAAATTGAAACAGCAGCAAAAAATTTCAGAGGGATTGATAAAGATTATTTTTTGAGCAAAGTTGCCAAAGCATATATGAATTTAGTGGGCGATGGTACGACCGGTATTTTCTGTGAGGATAGTTTAGAAAATCCTAAAAATTGGCGTTCCGAAGCAAAAACAAAAATTGAATTAGGGACTTTTGATATGTTACTGACAAATCCTCCGTTTGGTGACAAAATAAAGGTAAAAGGCGAAGACAAACTGAAACAGTTTGAACTTGCTTATAATTGGGCTGTTAAAAACAATACTTATGTTAAGGGAAAAATGAAAGACGAGCAGCCACCGCAAATTTTATTTATTGAACGGAATTTGAGTTTGCTAAAAGAAGGCGGTAGAATGGCAATCGTTTTACCCGAAGGCACTTTTGGCAACCCTTCTGACCGCTATATTTGGAATTACATTACTCAAAATGCGCAAATAGAGGCAATTATCAGTACACCAACCGAGACATTTCAGCCAAATACGCATTTCAAAACAAGTATTTTAGTTCTAAAAAAAGGCAAACCTGAAACTGATTATCCTGTTTTTATGGGCATTGCCAATTCGTGCGGACATAATAAAAACGGCAAAGAAATTCACAAAATCAATAAGGACGGCTCATTGATTTTTGACGAAAACGGAAATAAAATTATTGATGATGAAATCGCTTTGGTTGCTGAAAAATATCAATTTTTCAAGCAAAATAAAACTATTACCAATTCGCATTTGGGCTTTGTCGTAAATTATTCTCAAATAAAAAATTGGATTTTTATTCCAGATTATTACGACCCTGAATTACAGCAGGAAATCGTTAATCTTGAAAAATCAAATGATTATCAAGTAAAATC
>BNXT01000441.1 GCA_025999775.1 Bacteroidia bacterium
GATGTCTCCTGTTTGATATTGAGCGTTAGTTCCTGGTACGAACCAACCAATGAAGATATGTCCGGGATAAACGGGAGCGGCAGGCAACGTACCCAAAGGAAGGTCGTAGATAGCATCCATCGTATCGGTCATAGTTACGAGTCCATTCGTATTTGATTCAAAGTGTATGTAGTGCGTATCATTAGTCCAATAAGCGAAAGCGGTATCCACATATGTAGCTGGTGTTTTCGTCCAGGTACTCATGCCGGTAGAGGTCATATCACCTGCGCAATATTGTTGTCCCAGCCCGTCGCGGTTTTCAAAGTAGCCTCTGAAGGTATATCCTGTTTTCAGCGGAGCGCCTTGACCGGTCGGGAAATAGCCGTCAAACAGTATTCTAGCTTCCGTGCTACCACCTGCGCCGCCTTCTCTATTCAGTAACATGGTGTACATTTCGGGTTGCCATACTGTGTGTAGATTCACGATAGAGCGATCCACATTGGACAAGTTAGACACATATTGTTTGTCAATATAACGTGCGTCAGTTAATCCACTTGGGTTAGCGATGGTATCCCAACCTGCAAACGTGTAGCCGGTAACCTTATAGTCATTCGGTGTCAATACCTGACTTGTGCCGAACAAGAATATCTGGTCAGCCATAGTTCCGGTATGCGTACTTGCGGTTGACATAGACCAACCTGTTGTAGCGGGATACGCCACATTCTGGGTAAAGTTAAACCTTACCGTGTATTCGTATGGTCTCCAGAGGTCAGTTAAGATATTAACCGTTGCGTTGTTAGTGCTGGCGCTCGCCAGTGTCCAATTTTTATTTGATAGCAACAGCGCTGGATCTGAGGCATCCTTAGAATAGAATGTATCAGTTACAGAGAGCGCTGAGGCGTAGCCCATAAATTCGTAGCCGGAGCGTGTCGGAGCCAACTGTGTTGACAGTTCGAGGATTGGCATTGCCGAGTCAAATACAGCATGCGCTGCTATACCTGTAACATTAGGACCTCCTACGGAACCTGTTACTTTTCCGAAATTGATTGGGTATCTGTTCGGTATCCAATGTGCATATACTGCGGTATCACCCACAATATTCCAGGAAGTTACGGTATCAATTTTCACTACGGGACTAGTTTCGGATATAGGGTCAGTGAACCAACCTGCGAAGGTATAGCCGACTTTTGATGCCGTAGGCAGCACCGTACTATTCTTAATATCTTGACCTGTAACTACCATTACGGAATCCCATCTTGGTTGTCCTTCTAATCTACCGTCCACCAAAGGATCTGTGGAAGAGCCTTGTTTATTGCCTTTAAATCTTACAGTATAGATA
>BNXT01000442.1 GCA_025999775.1 Bacteroidia bacterium
GTGTATTATATAGCAAAGCAAAGGATGCGCTTATAGTATATCCTATAGGCAAAACGGGCGCTTTTACGATTCCAAACAGTGTAACGAGCATTGTAATTTACTGTCTCAAGTTTAGTACATCCCTGAAACGCAACACTCCCAATGCTCGTTACACTGTTCGGTATCTCTACACTCGTCAATCCGCTACATCCAGAAAACGCATAACTCCCGATGCTCGTTACACTGTTCGGTATCTCTACACTCGTCAATCCGCTACATCCAGAAAACGCATAACTCCCGATGCTTGTTACACTATTCGGTATCTCTACACTCGTCAATCTGCTACATCCAGAAAACGCATAACTCCCAATGCTCGTTACACTATTTGGTATCGTAAAAGCGCCAGTTTTGCCTCCCGGATAAGCCACAAGCGTATCCATTGCTTTACTATATACTACTCCGTTCTCAGATGAATAACGACTATTCCCACTTCCTACATTGATTGAAGTCAAATTGCTACAATTCCGAAACGCACCACTCTCGATGCTCGTTACACTATTCGGTATCTCTACACTCGTCAAGCCGCTACAGTAAGAAAACGCAGAACCCCCGATGCTCGTTACACTATTCGGTATCTCTACACTCGTCAAGCCGCTACAGTAAGAAAACGCAGAACCCCCGATGCTCGTTACACTATTCGGGATGCTTAAACTGCCCGTCAAACCGCTACATCCATAAAACGCATAACTCTCGATGCTCGTTACACTGTTCGGTATCTCTACACTCGTCAATCCGATACATCCTTCAAACGCATAACGCCTGATGCTCGTTACACTGTTTGGTATCGTAAAAGCGCCCGTTTTGCCTATAGGATATACTATAAGCGCATCCTTTGCTTTGCTATATAATACACCGTTCTCAGATGAATAACGACTATTTCCACTTCCTACATTGATTGAAGTCAAGCCGCTACAGTAAGAAAACGCAGAATTCCCGATGCTCGTTACACTATTCGGTATCTCTACACTCGTCAATCCGATACAGTCTCTAAACGCATAAATCCCGATGCTCGTTACACTATTCGGTATCTCTACACTCGTCAACCCGCTACAATTAACAAACGCATAACTCCCGATACTCGTTACACCCGATTGTATGATTACTGTTTTTATGGATGTGCTTGCAGAATACCATGGATTGGATGTCAAATCCGTCATTGCTCCTATGCCACTAATCGTTAAAGTGTCATTGTTCAGGGTAGCCGTTACATCAGTGGAAGTCGGTGTACCGATGTTCCAAGTTTGAGCAAAGGCGCTCATAGAACATACCATTGC
>BNXT01000443.1 GCA_025999775.1 Bacteroidia bacterium
CTATGTATGTACACAGAACAAGATAAACACGATTTTGAAAATCGTAATATAACCGAACAACAAGTTGAGCAACAGATAGAGATGTTTGTCAATGGGTTTCCGTTTGTTGAGTTGGTACGTCCTGCTACTGTAGGCGACGGTATTACCAGCTTGTCCTACAACGATATGTGGTCATTAGGCGAATTACACGCTAATACAGCCTTGTCTTTTGGTGAATACTACGCGCAAACCCACCCTGAGTCCAAGTATCAACCCAAGCTGGTTAAGTTTGTGCCGGCTTCAGGCGCTGCCTCACGTATGTTCAAACAACTGCAAGAGTTTCGGGAAGCCTGTCTAAAGGACGCCTCCGCTATCCATGATAGCAAGCATGCCGCAGCAGCGCACTTTTTCAGCCATCTTCAACAATTTGCATTTTTTGATGAGTTGCAAGCCGTACTGCAAAAACAAGGTAATTCTGTTGAAACGGCGCTGAAAAACAAAGACTACGGTATAATCATTGACGCTCTGCTGTCTGATGACGGCTTGGACTATGCTGCCTTACCCAAGGCTTTGCTGTCGTTTCATAAATACGACGACCGTACGCATAAAGCCATTGAAGAACACTTGACCGAGGCAGCGCATTACAGTTGTTCTAACGGTATTGCATCGCTACATTTCACCGTCTCGGAGGAACATCGCGACAAAGTGAAAGATTTTATCAACAGCGTGTTACCACACTACGAGCAACGATTCAACGTAAAGTACGACGTGTCGTATTCCGTGCAAAAGCCAAGTACCGATACCATTGCTGTTGATTTAGATAACAAACCTTTTAGGACGGATGACGGGCGATTGCTGTTTCGTCCGGGAGGACATGGCGCACTCATTGATAACCTCAACGATCTTGACGCAGACATCGTGTTTGTCAAGAATATTGATAATATAACCACCGACGACCGAAGAGAGACGACTTATCATTGTTTTAATTTGTTGGCAAAATTTCATGACTATGTCAATTCGTACCGCAATCAACTTTTGACGCTTATCGAAGCGAATAACGATACGGAGACACTTGTACAATCTGTTCGGACGTTTATGCGGCAATTTGGCATGCAGAGCGCTTGTGCCGAATTAGAAACAGTCTCCGATAATAAGGCTGCGTTGCATAAGGTATTGTTTCAGCAGCTCTATCGTCCAATTCGCATTTGCGGCATGGTGAAAAACGAGGGCGAGCCGGGTGGCGGTCCATTTTGGACGAAGGACAGCAACGGTATGATCTCCCTGCAAATCGTAGAATCCTCACAAATAAACTTCAATGACCCTATCCAAAAG
>BNXT01000444.1 GCA_025999775.1 Bacteroidia bacterium
CTCAATATCTCTTAGGCAATGACGTATTTTTCGCACGAACACTATATGCAGCGATGCTTGCAGCTGGCAAAGAACGGTATAAGTCAGGTAGCGCCCAATCCTATGGTCGGGTCGGTTATTGTGTGCGACGAACGTATTATTGGCGAGGGCTTTCACAAACGTTATGGTGGACACCATGCAGAGGTTGAGGCTATTAACAGCGTAAAAGATACGTCATTACTGAAAAAATCAACACTTTATGTTAATCTTGAACCGTGTTCACATTTCGGAAAGACCCCGCCGTGTGCCGATTTGATCATTGCTACACAAATCCCCAAAGTGGTGATAGGTACAAGAGATCCCAATCCTAAAGTGGCTGGACGTGGTATTCGGAAACTTCAAGAGGCTGGTATTGAGGTCGTAGAAGGTATCTTGGAGCCGGAAGGACAGTTTTTTAATCGGAGATTTCTAACTTTTATCACGCAGCAACGCCCGTATATCATTTTGAAATGGGCACAATCGACAGATGGATATATTGGCAAACAAGGGAAAAACATTCGTATATCGGACGAGTTTTCACGTATTCTGCTGCATAAGTGGCGTAGTGAAGAGGCGGCAGTGATGGTCGGCACGACTACGGCTATCATAGATAATCCACAACTCAATGTACGCCATTACTACGGTCGTCAACCGCTACGCGTTACTGTGGATACACACGGACGATTGCCCAAAGACCTCAATTTATTAGATACTTCGCAACAGGACACACATATCTATACCACGCACGACCTGCATGCTATTGTATCGAACTTGTATGAACGAGGCATACAGTCGCTTATTGTAGAAGGTGGCGCTCAATTGCTTAATAGTTTCCTTGCGGAGAATTTATGGGATGAGGCACGCATTATCAAAAGCGCTATGATACTTGGTGATGGCATCAAAGCACCCAGTATCGAAGACATAGACGGCGAAAAACATGCGTGGGGAACGATACTTTTTCATTAGTAATTCGACAGCGATTATGAACGCTCAAACCTCTTTGATTACGACTGATGATGGGAGTTGTACACTGCAAAGTCTGCAATTTGCAGAGACGTATCATTCAACGTTCGGAGCCTTGAGCGAGTCTCGGCACATCTTCATTGAAAATGGATTTTCTGCGTGGCTATCGGCACATCCCGCCAACAAGACCGTTACTCATATCTTTGAAATGGGCTTTGGCGCCGGACTTAACGCTATCCTTACGTTAAATGAAGCGGAGCGTTGCCAACAAGCTGTTTGCTATCATGCCATTGAGTTATATCCTTTGTCGCAAGAACATTACGAGTTAC
>BNXT01000445.1 GCA_025999775.1 Bacteroidia bacterium
TTTCATATACAAGGTCTTCCGACATTGGATTCATTACGAGAAATGTGCCTATCCGCCCCAGCAATTCGGGTATATAACCCCATGTTTCGAGGTCGGCAACGGTAAGTTGCTGCAACAAAGAGGAATACATATCGCTTTTTATGGAAGTTTTTTGCGCTGTTTCAAAACCGATACGCGGGCGTAGATTCAAGCGTTTTTCGATAATTTTGTCAATACCCGAAAATGCGCCGTCGAAACAGAGTAAAAGATTGTCGGTCGGCAAACGGAACTTTAGCATTTCCAAATTCTTCTGCTTTTCGATAACCACTTCGTAACCTTTGTCGAAAAATTTAAGGAAATCTCTTTGCATATCGGCATCCCAGTCGGAACTGCTGTTGCCGACAAGTTTCTGGTTGTAGTGCGTGATTTTATCAAATTCATTGAAAACGAGAACGGCGTATTTCATTTTTTCCAAATCCGATTCATCGTTTATGTAATAGCCGATAAAGTCGGAAATATGTTGCCCCCGCCAAGAGTTGGGTACGCAATCGGACATATTGATACGGATAATCGGCACATCGCAAATTTGCGCAAAACGGCGCAGCGTTTCCGATTTTCCTGTGCCGGTATGCCCTGCCAATAGGAACGAAGTTTTTATATCACAGGTTGTGCCAAGCCGTTTGCTTTCGATATGTTGGAAAAACGGTACTGCAATACGTTCTATTACATCGTCCTGCCCTTTCACATACTTTTTTACAATTTCTACCATTTGGTGCGGCGAATTAATAGGATGCAGATTCTCAGAAACTGCCGTTTCGCTCTTTTCTTCATCATCAAAAAGATTTGAAAAAATATCGTCAAACTGATTCCTCATAAATTTGGCAGGATTGGAGGTTAGATAAGAGATAGTTGTTTCGATATATTCAACAAAAGCGTCAAAATCACTTTTGTCTTCGTCTTCAAGCAATGCGCTATCTATTTTGGGCAGAGATTGCATAAAACTCTTGCTACTTTTGCCAAACGTAAGCAATTTTATGTTGGAATAAAAAAACGCACTTTTCAGTTTGCTTGAGAGTTTCACTTTTTGCATACCGACAACTACCATCGAGATATTAATTTCAATATCGTCCAGCGTATCAATAAACAGATTAGTTATGGCGGTGCGAGTAGAGTGAAGTTTATTGATAACCTTCTCTATATCCTTTTTGGTAAAATCGTCAGGCAACACTTCGCCAAGCAGCAAAAATTCTCCCGGCGCAGCAGCCATAAACGGCAATTTGCCTTCAACGATTGGCAGGTCAGTAAACACCTTGTAGCCTGCTTCT
>BNXT01000446.1 GCA_025999775.1 Bacteroidia bacterium
TTTTTTATAATCTTTTTTTTTAATAAATAGTGTTAATTAAAATTTATACTGTAACCGTAAAGTGAAAACATTGTCTTTCAAATCTTCTTTCATATTTGCAAGATTGGCGCTTGTTTCGTTGCTTGTGATTTCGTAGAATGCCTGCAAACGCATTGCATTGTTAATTTTCCAAAGTGCGCCAAATCCGACTGTTTGATAGGTCAAGTCGGTTTTGGATCTGCCTTTTTGCCCATCAATTTCATCACCCGAAAGTTTTGTGTTTGGGTCATACCAATCGTATTTCAGCACAGCAGAAAATGGCAGTTTTCCCAAATCCTGCACAAAAATGAGATATGCTCCTGCGAAATTTCGGATATATGTGTCGGTGGTTGGCAGCGCAGCCGCATTGGGACTTTTGCTGTTTCCTGCGACACTCGGCTGCTGCCCTAACAAATATTCGGCGCGAATTTGCGAAGTGCCAAGCAATGCTGTGATAACCGAAAACTGGGCATCAAAACCAATGTATTCGCGTTTAGCATATTTTCTGTAATTGGAAGCATCGTCGTTCAGTACAAAGGTTTTATTTTCCATTGTGTAAATATTGGGTGTTCCTTGAAACACACCGCCATTGTAGTAGGAAGCTCCTGCGCCGAAGGCAATGTTGTCGCCATAAGTTTTGGCAACCGAAAGGTGCCCGATAAAATCTTTGCGGCTGTCCGTTTCTTGTTTAATACCGTTACCGGCAAAAAGTCCCGCTTCTAATTTCAAGATATTCCATGGAGAAGTTTTTGGAGCCTGCAAAATGAGCATTGCGCCCAAATCGCGTTCTTCGGGGAAAAGCGTTTGAAACAGCGTAGAACGCTCCGGCGATTCTCGACGCGAAGATGAGTAACTGATTTCGTTGCCAAAAGGACGGTCAAAAACACCTGCGCGCAGTTGCAACGTGTTGAACCAAGGGTCTTTGACATTCAGATAAGCATCTTTCAGTCCAAGCGCTTTTTCCGTCAGGTCAAGTTGAACAATACCCGAAACAAGTCCGTCTTCGGCAGTCATTTTAACACGTCCGCGACGGACGCCAATTCGGCTGAAAGACTCTGCGGGGTCTTCTTTCGGAGATCCCACTTTCAGCGAAGCGTCCTTTTCACCATACTGATACTGCGTTTGCACGTATCCCGATACTTTGATTTTTACTTGTGCAACGGCTGAAAAAGTAATAACCAAGCCGAGCGACAAAATTGAAATTTTCTTTACCATATATTTACTATTTTTTAACGCTGCAAAGTTAGGGTTTGTTTTTAACAGATATTTAAAGATAATGTAAAGA
>BNXT01000447.1 GCA_025999775.1 Bacteroidia bacterium
CATTATCACATTATACTGCACAAATATAGTACAACTGCCAACTTATACTCACTTATTTAACGTGTGCGAACTCTTTAATGACCTTGATTGTTTCATCCGTATCAAAAACGGAGTTCAACCCTTGTTCTTCTTGCGCTGGGTCGCCGAGATAATCATCGCCCGGATGCCAGTTTTCGGAGGTTGCACGTCCAAAACCGCCCCACGTCCAAAAGTTACAGCCGGACAATGTACCAACGTTCTTAGAAGATGCCGCAACATGCTCAAAAATATTTCGGTAATACTTATCACGGGCTGTTGTCGGTGCCTCTAAACTATATTTGTGTCCATCACGAGGATAGCCAAACTCCTCGATAACTAAGGGTTTGTTCAACTTTTTAGAGATAATCGTGTGGTCATCAATATAGACATTAGTTTTACGTATCGCCGTATCCACAAATTCTGAGATATTTTTACCAACGACATCAATGTTTGATGGATCGATGATATTCGGTATGTTGATCCAACTCCAATTTTTGGGCCAAATATGAATTGTGGTATAGTCCACATTTGGGTCAGCATGGATAGTTTCAAACAGTTGCATATCACCTTCGCAACCCATCAAGCCTTCATTACCTAAGGAAATCAGGTGATTAGGGTCAAGCGAACGTATCAACGCCGTAGCCTCTGCGAGCCATTGTATGAATGCCGGTTTGCTGGCATCACTGAAAGCGCGCGGCTCATTGCCTACTTGCCACGCCATGATAGCAGGATCATCAACGTATTTTTTACCTGTGTAACGATTAGTACGTGTGATTACATTACGTACATGGTTGAAAAACAAGGTTTTACAACTATCACAGTCTGCATACTGCGACACGAAGTTAAGAAATTTAGGCCAATCACGCACGCCTTCCGGAGGTACAGCGCCATAGCCTGCCCATTCGAGGTATTGTCCGTAACCACCGCTCCATTCCCAGCTGTTGTTAATATAGAGTACTGCACGCATATCTCGTTTTGCCATTTCTGCAAGCAAATAATCCAAGCCGTCAAAGATAGTGTCGTTATATACGCCGGGTTCTATTTGCAACATCGGACGTATCTTAACATCCTGACCTTCCTGACCGTCAGCGCCTACCAACACACGCAAATTAGTAAGCCCTATACTTTGCAGAAAATCCAATTCCTTCGCTAAACGTGCACGATTGCCTCCCTGCCCTTCTGAACCAAGTATAGCGCCATACCAAAAATTGGTTCCTACGTAATAATACGGTTTGCCATTGATTTCAAAATGACCGTTGTTTTGTTTCACAAACGCTGTATTAT
>BNXT01000448.1 GCA_025999775.1 Bacteroidia bacterium
TCATTGTTCATTATTCATTGTTCATTATTCATTGTTCATTATTCATTGTTCATTATTCATTATTCATTGTTCATTATTCATTGTTCATTGTTCATTATTCATTGTTCATTATTCATTATTCATTGTTCACACTCCATTTTGCACTCTAAACTATGGAACCAAAACCATCCGGAACCCTACGTTGCCGCTGCGATACGTAGGCGTGCTGAGGCTGCGAATGGAAACCGTGCAATCCGACGCATCGTTGCCCCAGCCGCCGCCACGATGCACGCGGTAAGAGCCAAATGTAGCGCCTATAGGATTATTCGTACCACTTGGGTAAGTATCCCCATACCAATCACTGCACCACTCCCATACATTCCCACTCATATCATGAATACCCAACTCATTGGCAGATTTTGTGCCTACCGTATGCCGTTCCCCTCCACAATTACCCCCGTACCACGCTACATCCCCTATCGTATTACTTCCACTATAGGTATAGTTATGCGTGCGTTGTCCGCCCTTGGCTGCATACTCCCATTCCGCTTCCGTAGGTAAACGATAACGCATGCTGCCTAAGGTTCCGGCATTTATTTTTACAGACAATTTGTAGCAAAAACCATTCGTATAATACGTAACCCCTTTTTCCGTATAACCTACACTGCCGCCCGATGACGTGCCTACTATATCTTCCCAACTTACAGCATACATCGGATAGTTATCGCCCATGCCTTCCTTACTCGAAGGCACTCCAGCTGGAGGCCAACTCCCCATCACATCGTACCACTGCTTCTGTGTTACCTCGTACTTCATTATCTGAAATGTACTGATACTCACACTGCTTCCACTAAGCGTCGTCGTGCCGCCGGGTACATTGACCAGCTCCGGTATTTCCTTTTCTGTTAAACCCCAAACCACGCGGAAGCCTACGCTGCCGTCGCTAGTCGTTGGCGAGTGCCAGGTGCGATAGGAAACCGTGCCAAACGACGCAATATCGTGCCAGGTGCCGCCACGCTTCACGCGGGTGTAGCCAGATGTAACGCCTGTAGGATTACTCGTACCACTTGGGTAAGTACTCCCATACCTATCACTGCACCACTCCCATACATTCCCACTCATATCATGAATGCCCAACTCATTGGCAGATTTTCCGCCTACCGGATGCGTTTCACTTGAATTACCATTGTACCAAGCTACATTCCCTATCGTATTACTTCCGCTAAAGGTGTAGTTATGCGTACTTTGTCCGCCTTTGGCTGCGTATTCCCATTCTGCTTCCGTAGGTAAACGGTAACGCATGCTGCCTAAGG
>BNXT01000449.1 GCA_025999775.1 Bacteroidia bacterium
CAATTGTCGTATAGTTGTCCGCACCGTTTTGTACCCGATAGATGAGATAATAACAGAATCTTCGTTCTGGCTATGACCATAGATTATGTCTGCATTGCCTTTGGTATCGCTTGTAAACAAAAAGACTGTACTGTTAGTTTGTAATTGTATATGCACATTTGGGATACCCTTTTGTGATTTATCAACGATTTTGCCATTCCACGTAAAAATATCATTTTGCGCATATAGATACGCCGACAGCCAAAGAAAAGCAGATATACAGATTATTTTTTTCATTTTTTTGTTTCTACTTCGAGTTGAATGAGGTAGTTAAGATCACCTAAAGCGTATGATTTTGCCCATTCCGGAGCATAATTTGGCGATAATCTAACAGAATCCCAAATATCGGAATATTCGCTTCTCATGCTTGACGACCTAAACTGATTTTTTTTTGCCACGTAGTCTTTTTTTGTTTTGGCTTCAGGATAAAGCGAATCAAATTTGGCGTCTGTGCTCCGTAGCGCTTGTTCAAAGTTTACCGAAACGTATTGATACGACTGTAACAGTGGATTATCCGGCGTTAATTTGGTCATGGGAATATAGAAACTGTTGGCAATCTCAGCTGATACCGGCTTTCCTCCTGCAACAGATACTTTTTTTGTATAGGACGGAGATTTTAAATATCCATTTTCTAAATAAAACTCCGTAAGAAAAGTTTCTATTATGATATATACTCCATCTTTTGGCAATTTTAAATTAAATGAAGAAATATTAACATTGACCCAATGCTGTTCATTCGGTTTCATCGCTGCTATCAATGTATCTGTGATTAGTTCGTTTTTGAAGAATGTTTCTCCATCATAGAGGCGGACACGAAAAGGCATCCGTTTTGTTCCTTTTTCAGAACCGAGCAGTTTTGCATCTGCTATAAAAACTCTTATGCTGTGGATATACCATTCGGTACCATGATTTGGAATGTAAAAAGCAATTTTTTTGTTAGGGGAAAGTGGTATCAAAAGCATTACTTTTTGCTGTAAATTTCCCATTTTTATAAGTTCCGTTTCTTGAGGTTCAATCGTTACTTCACTTAATACTATCGACTCGTCTTCAAGTTGGATTGCCGAAAGATTTTCCAATTGTCGTATAGTTGTCCGCACCGTTTTGTACCCTATAGATGAGATAATAACAGAATCTTCGTTCTGGCTATGACCGTACATCATGTCAACCAATCCGTTGCGTTCACTCGTAAATAGAAAATACTTTCCATTGCTTTTCAATTGCACGTGCGCATTGGGGATACTATTTTGCG
>BNXT01000450.1 GCA_025999775.1 Bacteroidia bacterium
AACTGATTACCAACTAAGTAGTTAATTTTAGAAAAGGCATTAGCATCGGTTTTTTTACCCTGATTACGATACCATTCGTAATCTTCGGCAATGTCATTATTGTATTTAATCCAAGGTAGTGTACCAAAGTGATTGCCCTCGTAGAAGCTGTACATCCCGCCAAAGACGAATTGTAGTGTGTTGTTGGTATATTCAAGGTTGAGATTGGCTGCGTAGAAGTCGTTAGCCATTTCTTTACGCTGTATGACATCGCTGCGTGAATAGGTTGTACTGTTGATGGTCTGACTGCCTAATCCAAAATTTGTAAATTTGCGATCGGTTTTGTAATTTTCATAATAACCGGCGCCATTAGTATAATTGAAACCGAGGTTGAGAGTTAGCGCTTCATTCAAGGAACGGACATAGAATGCCTGTAAAATATGCGAGAAATAGTTGTCGGTTTCATTATCATAGTAGTGAATATTACCCATTTCATCGTAATAAATGCCTGACGGATTGTAACGCCAGTCTTTTTCGAGCAGGCTCATATCAGAACCTTCCCACGTGATACCGGTATGTTCCTCGCCGTAGATATAATTGACTTTGAGCATTTGTTTATTGTCAATATAACCGGTGGTAGCGAATAGTGAGCGTTGATGTGATTTTCCGTTACGTAGGAAGCCATCGGTACGCAGGTCGGCATAACGGGCATCTATCCAAAATCCTTTGTGAAGACCGCTACCCAACGACAAGGTAGATGACACCGTATTGTAGCTACCTATCGTTGTTGACAGATCCGCATGATGGGTTGCTTGTAAATTTTGGGTTTCTAAGTTCAGACTACCGCCTAAAGCGCTGGTGCCATTCGTGGATGTTCCTACACCACGCTGGAGTTGGATGCTCTTCAAGGATGCCGATAGTTCCGGGATGTTGACCCAAAACACTTCCTGCGATTCGGGATTATTCAATGGCAGTCCGTTGATATTGACGCTGATACGAGACGCATCCACGCCGCGGATACGAAAGTAGGTATTACCGCTACCCGTACCGTTTTCGGTGGTCATCACTACCGATGGCTGCAGTTGGAGCATGAACGGTATTTGCACCGCCGCACCGGTGGTAGCCAACTCTTTTGTCAACACGTTAGTATAGGACATCGGCGATTTATCGGACGCACGCGTGGCAGAGACCGTCGCCGATTCTAAGGTCAACTGTTTGGAAACAGAATCAACCGGCGCTGAGTCTGCAAACGCAAAACCCGCACAACAAAGCAATACAGAAAGAAGTTTAATTTTCATGGTATATCAT
>BNXT01000451.1 GCA_025999775.1 Bacteroidia bacterium
GCTCTTTGGTAAAAATTGGTTTCCTTGCGATACAAAATCATCGTTGTATATCTTTGTCCATTCATCTAATCTTTGTTCCATATTTCAAAATTGTTTAATCGTTTTCTGCAATATTTCCGCTTGTTGCTCTGCTTCCACGAGATTCCAATAATTTGTTTTTAACTGCATCATACGCTTTTGCAGATACTCTGCGGTAGGACACAAGCCCGCTTGGTATTTTTGCCACACTCCGTTCCATTTTTGAATAATGTTGCGAAACAACGGTTCATCATACGACAACATCCATGCTGCATAATAGCCATCGCCACCATTTTTCACAAACAGGTCGCGAAAGCGATACCATTCTGTTTCCGGCTTATCGGTATTCAATATTACCGAATACGACCAATACGAATTTTTATATTCATCGGGTTCTACTTGTCGTCGAAGCAAATCAGTGGAATTTACAACTTGGTCAAATATTTCCGCCACTTTAATCCTTTGTTGCACCAACTCATTCGCTCGTTCCAATTGTGCACAGGCTACTGCTGCCTGTAATTCGGACATGCGGTAATTAAACCCAAGTGAAATATGGCGGGCATAGCGTGGGTCTTGAATATCCTGTCGCGTGATTTTGCCTTGTTTGGCACTCACGCCGGCATAGCCAAGGCAGTTAAATCGACGGGCATTATCAGCAAACGTTTCATTACTACAAATAAGCATCCCACCTTCACCGGTGGAGAGATGCTTGCTCGCCTGAAAACTAAAACTGGCAAAGTCTCCAAATTCGCCTACTAATTTTCCTTTGTAAGTACCGAGGAAACATTCGGCATTATCTTCAATAAAAAATAGACTGTGTTTTTTACATATTGCCCGTATCGCGTCATTGTCGGGCGATAAGCCGTATAGAGCCACACTTATGATGGCTTTGGTTTTGGAAGTAATCACTTTTTCGATAGCCTCGGGTGAGATATTGAACGTGTCGGCATCCACATCTGCAAATACGGGAATGGAGCCGTTATGCAGAACAGCAAGGGAGGTGCTGCTCATTGTCAGCGGTGGCACGATTACCTCATCGCCGGGTTTTACGCCGAGAGCTGCAAGTGCGGTGTGCATAGTTGCGGTGCCGTTGCAATGCCCAATAGCATATTGGGTATGAAATATTTCAGCAAACTCTTTTTCGAGTTTGTTGTTGAACGTGCTGTTGAGGGAGGTAGCAAAAGCATTGTCAAGTACTTCTCCTACATACTTTCTTTCAAGATTCGTTATTCTTTCCATTGTTTTAATTATTTAATGTATTAAT
>BNXT01000452.1 GCA_025999775.1 Bacteroidia bacterium
GTCTCTACAACGGTCATTCATTGTTCACCGTAGATGCAATACTACGATTTCGGATTGCGTACCTATACGAAAATGTCCGCCCCATATCCCCAAACCAGAGGTAACGAGCACCTGTGTACGTTCGTACAATTGATAGCCATAGCCCACTTTGAATATTTGGTTCACAAGCCAATTGATAGGCCACACTTGTCCGGCGTGCGTATGACCGGACACTTGAAGATCCACCTTATTGTCAATGGATTCCTGAATATGAGATGGCTGATGATCCATCACAATCACGGCTTTGGTCGTGTCTAAGCCCTCCATAAGTTGTGATAACGCGTGCCGTTTTTTGTTTGTAGCATCATCCCGACCAATGAGATATAGTGCGTCATTTAGCAATACCACGGTATCACGTAGCAGATGGATATGGCTTTCGGTATAAAACTGCTCCACCTCAGCGAGTTTACCTGTGTAGTACTCATGATTGCCAAGCGTTGCATAGACGCCTTGTGTGGCTTTGAGTTGCGTCAATGGCTGATACATCCGTTCTTCCCATACCGCCTTCATATCACTATCAATAAGATCCCCGCACAACAAGATTAAATCCGGCTTCTGCGCATTGATAAACGCTACATAACGTTCAGCGTGCTTACGTCCAAGACCATAACCGAGATGCAGATCGCTGGCTACAACGATAGTCATTGGATTTTCATTACTTAGGGCATAGTTAGCTACCGGTAAATCGTGATGTACAACAGAAGGATGATTGAACTTAACATTACCGCCAAGAACCAACGATGGGCAAATACATTACCGTATCTTTCTCCAACGACACAGTATTCCGGGATGTTGACATTATTGGTTTCGCTAAGTTTACGGATGGCAACATTCATATTATCGACCGACAAATGTTCGCCACAAATACTCAAAAAGGATTTAGTTCTGCCGGTAATAATGATTTCGTGATGCGCTTTATCAATTAAACGAACGGTATCGCCGATGAGGTAACGGTAAGCGCCTGCGACACTGGTTATCAATAGGGCATAGTCCACGCCCTCCTGAATTTCATCCAACGTGAACGCGTTATTGGTTTTCTTGAAATTGCCGTCGTTATCGAAGTTTTCGTCATTGAAAGGGACAAATTCAAAGAACATTCCTAAATCAAGCACCATATCCATGCCGAGTGTATTAGGTCGATTTTGAAAAGCTATAAAGCCTTCGGACGCCAAATAAGTTTCCATAAAAACTACCGGTTTCCCAAATAATTTATCAAAACCTTTACGGTAAGGTTCT
>BNXT01000453.1 GCA_025999775.1 Bacteroidia bacterium
TGCTGAACGACAAAAAAATCATGATGCAAGCCGAATCAGGCAAAAGAAATATCATTGATATTAAATCAAGCCGGTTTTTTCAGGAGATTGTCAAGGTCATGATGAATGGCATCAATGGCAATGGATTGAAAGACATTAAGAGTTTTACCGCCAATTACTACTGGAGCGAAAACCAATGGCGCGTGAATCTGATCCCCCTTCAAAAAGAAATGAAAGAGATGTTTTCAACTATCAAGCTAACATTCAATGTAAAAGATTATACGGTGGACAAAGTGGAGATGGAGGAACAAAACGGCGACACAACGATTATTCTGTTGACGGAAAAACAATTTAATAAAACGATTGACAATGCGAAATTCACTGTTGATTAAAAGGGGATTGCGGGTCAAGCCCGCAATGACGTGCTTTCTTCTCTGTTTGCTGATGTCGTGTAGTTCCACGAAACATAGTGCGGTTTCGTCCGGGACAACGCTATTCGATACGACCAATGTTTCCAAATATAGGGTGTTGATAAAAATCGGACAAACGGAACTATCGGGCATCTTGGTCGTAAAATACATAGACAATGAGTGGCGCGGAAGTTTGATGAACGAGTTTGGAATCAAAGCCTTCGATTTTGTTGCTCCCCAAGGGAAATGTAAATTGCAAAACACCATTTCCTTTTTGGACAAAGGGTATATCCGCAAAACAGTGGAGTCGGATTTCGCTTTTCTGCTCTGGGATGTCGCTAATGGAAAACCCGCCAAGGAAAAGCATTTGGAGCGGTCGCCGGACGGAAGTCTTATTTTGAAAAATGATAAACGAAATATTGAATATTCACTTCAATTGATTGAATAATGAAACTACGGAACGATTTTTACACAATAAAACAAGCCAATGGCGAAGGAACGGAATTTGACTACGTCCTGTCGCTTAATAAAGACCATTTTATTTACAAAGCGCATTTCCCCAAAAATCCGATTACGCCCGGTGTGTGCATCATTCAGATGTGCAAGGAATTGATGGAACTGCATAGCGGAAAAAGGCTTTTTCTCAAAAAAATACACAATGTGAAATTTCTGTCGATTATAGACCCAACGGTTGTGGATGTTGTTCGGGTGTCGTTTTCCAAAATTTCCGCGGTGGAGGCGGGATATAAAGTTTCGGTTTTGGTGCATTGGGAAACGACTCAGTTTGCCAAATTAAGCCTGTATTTAACAATGAACAATGAATAATGAATAATGAATAATGAATAATGAATAATGAATAATGAATGTCAATAATGAAG
>BNXT01000454.1 GCA_025999775.1 Bacteroidia bacterium
GATAGCGCCGCTAAGCTCCGCTAAACGATGAACATTGGCTTCCCGTGAACGGTAATCACCACCTTTGATGGTATCCAAGAACAAACGTTCAACGCTATCACCGTCATTAGCGTAGTTCTTTGCGGCATTGATACCTCCTTGTGCCGCTATGGAATGTGCTCGTCGAGGACTATCCGATAAGCATAGTATCGTAACATGGAACCCTAAAGCCCCTAAACTCGCAGCCGCAGAGGCTCCGGCTAAACCTGTACCCACCACAAGAATATCCATCTTGCGGCGATTATTAGGGTTAATCAACGATTGCTTGGTCTTGTACTGAGTCCACTTCTGATGAAGTTCGCCTTGCGGTATTTTAGGGTCTGGTAATTGCATAAGAGAACAAAATTACAAAAAATTATCGAATTATACAAACGATTTATTTTGATGAGGTTAAATCTTTTTTGAGAGCGCGATTGAATTGAGTGTGGAGTTGTGGAGTGTGGAATTTTCCCCTTTATCTGCGAAAATCTGTTTAATCTGTGTTATCTGCGTGCTTAAAAAAACCTGCGCAATTGTCTGAACCGTGATTTTCATAAGATTTTCAAGATTAACAGGATTTGAACAATGAACAATGTGGGGAAATTCCTAAATTTCTACATTTCTCAATTTCTAAATTGATTTTTTTTGTATCTTTGTAGCATGAAAGCACAACAACCATACACGAATTACCAACAAGTGGTAACGATGATACAACAACTGTCGCAAGAAGATAAAGAGAGGCTGTTTGATGAGATTGACAGTCTTATGCCTACTGTTATAGCGGAAAAAGAGTACGACCATACCATTGTAACACCCGAATTAGCCTGTAGAATTGATATTGCTCGCGAACAAATTCGTAATGAACAAAGCACGATTTGTCGTACTCATGAAGAAGTAATACAACATTTAAACACTCTATAGTATGTATTCGGTTGAGTTTTCAAAACAAGCCGATATGGATATAGCAAGACTTAAAAAATCTATACCTAAAATTTCAGAAAAGATACAATCTCTAATCAAAGAATTGGAGGAACACCCTTATATTGGTACAGGACATCCCGAACCGTTAAAAGGTAACTATTCAGGGTGCTATTCTCGCCGAATAACTCATAAGCATCGCCTTATTTACGAAGTTAATGAAGATAAGGTTTTGGTTTATATATTGTCTGCCTACGGGCATTATGATTAAATCTCTTTTTGAGAGCGCGATTGAATTGAGTGTGGAGTTGTGGAGTGTGGAGTGTAGA
>BNXT01000455.1 GCA_025999775.1 Bacteroidia bacterium
TAATAAAATGTTGTTCAATCTATTTTCTAAAACTAATTTTGTTGTTACAACATTAAAAGAAGAAAATTATTTCAAATTGCCATGGTATCAAAGAATATGTTTTTTTACTAAAAATAGTAGTGAGGACAATGTCATAATCCTTCAAAAACGCAAATAAAATATGAATAAATTAAAAGTTATAACAGTAGTAGGCACGCGTCCGGAGATTATTCGCTTGTCGAGAGTGTTGGTCAAACTTGATAAATCGCCTGCGATAGAGCATATTCTTATCCATACGGGACAGAATTACGATTATGAGCTTAATCAATTGTTTTTTGAAGACCTTGATTTGCGAAAACCGGATTATTTCTTGGATGCCGCAGGTACTAACGCTACAGAAACTATTGGACAAATTCTCATCAAAGTTGACCCGATATTAGAAAAAGAAAAACCGGATGCATTTTTGGTTTTAGGCGACACTAATAGTTGTCTATGTGCCATTCCTGCCAAAAAACGGCATATCCCCATCTTTCACATGGAGGCGGGTAATCGTTGTTTTGACCAGCGGGTGCCGGAAGAAACCAATCGAAAAATAGTTGACCATATCAGCGACATTAACCTTACGTATAGTGATATTGCGCGGGAATATTTATTGCGCGAGGGGTTGTCTGCCGACAGAATTATAAAAACCGGAAGCCCTATGTTTGAGGTGCTGCACAATTACCTGCCGAAAATTAAAAATAGTACCATTTTGAAGGAACTTCAGTTGACAAAGGAAGCCTATTTTGTAGTATCGGCACATCGCGAAGAAAATATTGGCAGTGAAAAGAATTTTCAAAATTTGGTAACAATTCTAAATTCGGTTGCCGAACAATATAAGTTGCCCATCATTGTTTCAACACATCCACGCACACGGAAAATGATAGAACATAAGAAAGTACAATTTAATCCGTTGGTAAATCTGATGAAACCGCTTGGACTTAGTGATTATATTGCATTACAAATGAATGCCAAAGCCACGTTGTCCGATAGCGGAACAATTTCGGAAGAATCCTCTATTCTTGGATTTCCGGCGCTCAACCTGCGTGAAGCTCACGAACGTCCCGAAGCAATGGAAGAAGCCGCCGTAATGATGGTGGGGCTTAATCCAGAAAGAGTAATGCAAGGACTTGTACAACTTAACAATGAAAAACTTTCTGATTCTCGGCAAGTTGTCGACTACTGCATGCCCAATGTTTCGGACAAGATAGTTCGCATTATTTTATCTTATACAGACTATATCTATC
>BNXT01000456.1 GCA_025999775.1 Bacteroidia bacterium
AAAAGAAACTGACTTCAAACGCTAAGCACACAAGAGTATTGCCGCGAGCATGTAGATGAAAATTTTACCCCTCTTAGTGTTTTATATCGCTGAATATCAAATAAATAAAAATTATAAACAGATGAAATTAATTTGCCAATTGCAAGTTATTTTGCATTTGGCGAATGACATCAAGCAACAACGGAACATCACTGCGAAGAGTTACAAATGTACGTTCTATCTCTATCTCAAAATAATGATGTGCGATAATGTCTCGCAGTCCCATGATTTTTCGCCAAGGGATAGAGGAATATTGTGGTAATATTTCGATTACCAACGCTCTGTCATACATAGATTATATCTTTTTCTATACGTTGCACAAAACCGGGACGCAAACGTTGGTGTTTATGTACAAGGTCAATAGGAACACCTAACAATTCTTTAAGGTCACACATCAAACCTCCCATATCCAACAAACTAATGGTATCCGATTCGTAGTATATGTCCACATCGCTATTCTCTTGTTGTTCACCACGTGCCACAGAGCCAAATATGCCCATACGCGTAATGCCATATTCTGCAGCATGGGTACGCTTAAACTCTCGCAACAAACGGACGTAATCTTTAGTTGTGTACATGTTTTTACTCGCTTAGGTTTTTGCAAAGATACGAAATATTTTTAATTTAGGAATTGTCTGAACCAGGATTTCAGTAAGATTTTTGTGATTGCCAAGATAATAATCATGTTAATATTTGTAATCTTATGAAAATCAAGGTTCAAGACAATTTTTATTCGTTCATTTAAACCGCTCTGAAAGAGCGAAATCAATAGCACAAGGCAACGCCTTGTGGGATGTAGCGGTATCACAATTAAGCCCTGAAAGGGCGAAATCTATCGGATGTCAGGCTTTCAGCCTGATGGATGAGGAATATTAGCTATCCTTTCGTAGGGCGTTGCCCTACGCTATTGATTTGCCCCTTTCAGGGGGCTTCCTTTTATTAGTGTGGAGTGTGGAGTTGCAGAATCGGTCGTTTCGGCTACGCCGAAACGACCGGCAGCGCACGCTCCCTGAGCGTAGTCGAAGGGCGGTGCGACGATTTTAGCGGTAAGGTATCACTCGCTACGCTCGTGATGTCAGTTTACCTCACCCCCGTCCCCTCTCCACTTGGAGAGGGGTGATTAGTTATGGCATAGTAGATTTTGCGTTAAACGAAGGAGTTTGTAGAGGCGTAATTTTAATCTTTGAAGATTTTCAAAAAAGTTTTGTCAGTAGAATAAATAG
>BNXT01000457.1 GCA_025999775.1 Bacteroidia bacterium
AATATTAGTGGCATAAGCCCTAACATAATAAGTCGCATTGGTGATTAATTCTGCCACATTTGCACTAAAATCTGTACTTGTGCCGGAAACTACTCTTTTTTTTGTAGTACTTTCATCATCTTCAATGGTTGGATTTTGGAAAGTGTTGGAGTAAAGAAAACCTTTTTCAGTATAAGCAGGTTCACCTTTTTTTTCAATTTTTCCGTTCAAAGTTGCTGCTGTTTCCGTAACATTGGTAGTAGGCAAAGTAGAAACAAGAGGCAACGGCGAAGATGTTCTTACGCAACGTGCACAAAAATTGTTATTATCTGTCTGATAAGTAAATCCCCCACTAGGGGTGGCTTCAAAAGAATATATAGTACCCGAACTAAAGTCCATAGAAAAATGGCAATCAACAATATTGGGGCTGGGAGGGTTAGAGGTAGAACTCCAATACTTTTCTTTTTTAAATCCGCCAATAGCAATGCGTTTTGTGTATATTGTACTCAATTCGTCAATAGTAGGTAAGTGCCAATCATCATATCCACCGATGATGGAATTTTCGCAAAGACTATTTGCACTTGCCCAATTTGTTGTTGCAATGTCAGCAGTTTGCACGTAAAGATTATCAAAAACTACATAATCATCATCGCTGATGATAGTATTAGTACCATCGCCACTACCAAAAACTGTTACCAACAATTCCGCCGTAGAGCCATCACCTGAACTCATTACAAGTACAGCGTAGTTGTCGGTAGCATTGCTACTGAGTTTTTTGCGGTCAATGGTGATAACCACCGCAGTAGAACTATTTGTCCCAATCGTACCGTTTTTCGGTTCAATTTTGCTAATCCATCCGGCTGCATTGGTAATTGACCATGACAATTTGGCATCGCCGCTATTTAAAATACTAAAGCCTGCCACATTGTTGCTTTCGTTGCTACCCATATCAATATAGGCTTTATTGATGGTAAGTTTACCGGTGCCTGCCGAAAGGGTAATTGCAAGTTCTTCGTCCTTACCTGCGGCAAGGTCTATGCTTTTATTAGAACTTAGATAGCCCTCTTTAAAAACTTTCAACTCGTATTTACCCGACTGTAGGTTAGAGAATTCATACATTCCATTGCTACCGGTAATTTTTGTACTCCCACCGGGGGTAAGTAGTATTGCAGCAGCGTTTATTGGCTCACCATTTGCTACTACGGAGCCGTGGATACTGCCGGTTGGGTCTTTTTCGGCTACTTCTCTTTTGCAACCCGCGCTACCTACCAGAGTGGCTGCT
>BNXT01000458.1 GCA_025999775.1 Bacteroidia bacterium
GATTCTTGACATTGTAATTTATAGTCATCAATCCGCCACATCCATTAAACGGATAACTCCCGATGCTCGTTACACTATTTCCTATCTCTACACTCGTCAACCCTCTACATTCAGCAAACGCATTAGTCCCGATGCTCGTTACACTATTCGGTATCTCTACACTCGTCAAGCCGCTACATCCCCTAAACGCATTACCCCCGATGCTCGTTACACTGTTCGGTATGATTAAACTGCCCGTCAATCCGATACATCCAGAAAACGCATAACTCCCGATGCTCGTTACACTATTCGGTATTGTAAAAGCGCCCGTTTTGTCTCCCGGATAGACTATAGCGTATCCTTTGCTTTGCTATATAATACGCGCCGTTCTCAGATGAATAACGTGTATTTCCACTTCCTACATTGATTGAAGTCAATCCGCTACAATTCCAAAACGCAGAATTTCCGATGCTCGTTACACTATTCGGTATCTCTATACTCGTCAAGCCGCGACATCTTTCAAACGCAAAACTTCCGATGCTCGTTACACTATTCGGTATCTCTACACTCGTCAATCCGCTACAATTCTGAAACGCACCACTCCCGATGCTCGTTACACTATTCGGTATAGTAAAAGCGCCAGTTTTTCCATCAGGATATGTTACGATTGTATCCTTTGCTTTGCTATATAATACACCGTTCTCAGATGAATAACGTGTATTTCCACTTCCTACGTTAAATGAAGTCAATCCGCTACAGCCATCAAACGCCTCACTCCCGATGCTCGTTACACTATTCGGTATCTCTACACTTGTCAAACCGCTACATCTAGAAAACGCCCAATTCCCGATGCTCGTTACACTATTCGGTATCTCTACACTCGTCAAACCAATACATCCAGAAAACGCCCAATTCCCGATGCTCGTTACACTATTCGGTATCTCTACACTCGTCAAACCGGTACATTCATAAAACGCACTACTCCCGATGCTCGTTACACTATTCGGTATCTCTACACTCGTCAAACCGCCATAGGTATAAAACGCTCTATCCCCGATGCTCGTTACACCCGATTGTATGATTACTGTTTTTATGGATAGCATCACAGAATACCATGGAACGTTACTTTGTGATGACCAATTTACCATTGCACCTATGCCACTAATCGTTAAAGTGTCATTGCGCAGGGTAGCCGTTACATCAGTGGAAATCGGTGTACCGATGTCCCAGGTTTGAGCAAAAGCGCTCATAGAACATACCATTGCCATTAAAAG
>BNXT01000459.1 GCA_025999775.1 Bacteroidia bacterium
GCACCCTCTCCGATGCTCGTTACACCCGATTGTATGATTACTGTTTTTATGGCTGTATCGGATTGACGAGTGTAGAGATACCGAATAGTGTAAAGAGCATCAGGAGTTCTGCGTTTGAAGGCTGTATCGGATTGACGAGTGTAGAGATACCTAACAGTGTAAAGAGCATCGGGGATTTTGCGTTTGATGGCTGTATCGGATTGACGAGTGTAGAGATACCGAATAGTGTAAAGAGCATCGGGAGTCATGCGTTTTCTGGATGTAGCGGCTTGACGAGTGTAGAGATACCTAACAGTGTAACGAGCATCGGGAGTTTTGCGTTTGTTGGCTGTAGCGGATTGACGAGTGTAGAGATACCTAACAGTGTAACGAGCATCGGGGTTGGTGCGTTTTCTGGCTGTATCGGATTGACGAGTGTAGAGATACCGAATAGTGTAACGAGCATAGGGTGGAATGCGTTTGATGGCTGTATCGGATTGACGAGTGTAGAGATACCGAATAGTGTAAAGAGCATCGGGAGTCAGGCGTTTGATGGCTGTCGCGGCTTGACGAGTGTAGAGATACCGAATAGTGTAAAGAGCATCGGGTATGCTGCGTTTCTTAGATGTATCGGATTGACGAGTGTAGAGATACCAAATAGTGTAACGAGCATCGGGGATAGGGCGTTTTCTGGCTGTATCGGATTGACGAGTGTAGAGATACCGAATAGTGTAAAGAAAATCGGGGATAGGGCGTTTTCTGGCTGTATCGGATTGACGAGTGTAGAGATACCGAATAGTGTAAAGAAAATCGGGGATAGGGCGTTTGATGGCTGTATCGGATTGACGAGTGTAGAGATACCGAATAGTGTAAAGAAAATCGGGGATAGGGCGTTTGATGGCTGTATCGGATTGACTTCATTTAACGTAGGAAGTGAAAATACACGTTATTCATCAGAGAATGGAGTAGTATATAGTAAAGCAAAGGATACGCTTGTGGCTTATCCGGGAGGGAAAACTGGCGCTTTTACGATACCGAATAGTGTAACGAGCATCGGGAGTTTTGCGTTTTCTGGCTGTATCGGATTGACGAGTGTAGAGATACCGAATAGTGTAAAGAGCATCGGGGATTTTGCGTTTTCTGGCTGTATCGGATTGACGAGTGTAGAGATACCGAATAGTGTAAAGAGCATCGGGGATTTTGCGTTTTCTGACTGTATCGGATTGACGAGTGTAGAGATACCGAATAGTGTAAAGAGCATCGGAGTGTGTGT
>BNXT01000460.1 GCA_025999775.1 Bacteroidia bacterium
CTATCTGCTCAAAATTTACTGTTTCTCTTGCCATTGTTATCTCTTTTTTGATTTTTTTGCAATTATACTAAATTGCTATATAATCATCCCCTTGTGTGTCTTAATTATTGTCATGGATGTTTCTTTTTGTCCAAAAAAGAAAAAATGAACAATAAAAATCCAAAAAAGATTAAAATAATACCACTATATACCCCGTATTTGAAATTATCATAGACGACTAACAGTTGTACGGTTGGATTTTGGTAGCTTTCTAAATACAGGTCATAACTATGATAGTGCATGGGATGATTTACACGGACGAGTGCTGTCCGATGTTCGGCGCTATCCTGAATCTCAACAACAGCTCGATAGGCTTTCACGGTCTGCCCATTCTCGTAGTACTCTATTTCAAAATTCCGCACCATAACGGTGAACGGCAATCGGTAGGCTTTTGCAGAAGACCGTTCAAAAGCGATGGTCTGCGCTTGTTCGGGTAGCAAGGTCATCGTGAGCGTAATCTTATTCACGGCGGATACAACCCAGTACAGCAAAGTAAGGATAATACCCAGTAACAGTAAGACATTCCCTAATTTTGTCAATCTCGGAGCAGGTTTCCCATATAATAGCCATAACCTTATGCCTAAAATCACAATTATCAAGCATACCCCGACAGCAAAGGCAACGCTTTTAACAAGTGGTAATCCCGTCAGTCCCTCTATCAGCATTGCACAGAGCAAAACCGATAACATGCCTATCAGAGTAATGTTTTTTGCCAAAAAATCTCTTACCAAAACTACGTAATGCCACATTGTCCAACTTTAATTGATTAACACTAAAATCAATCAAAGTTACATAAATTTTTTCAATTACACGCAAACGAATAAAAATTGAAAATTGGGCGGATGTTGTTAATTGTTCATTATTTCTTTTATCAATAGTCTTTTTATTCATACTTTATCTTTTGTCTTGATACAAAAGAAAAGTATCAAAAGAAAAAATCAAGGCTAAGTATATTTTGCTACTACGCAGTTTTACGAGGCTAAAATGCAAAAACTCACAGGCTTTGCCTGCTCAAACAGTTTGCATTTTTACGCCTCTACAAACTTCTTCGTTTAACGCAAAATCTACTATGCCATACGTATCCGAGGCTGTCTCAAAAGTTTTTTTTGATAAACCATTTGGTTAAACGGCAATAATTTTGTATTTTTGTAGCAGTAATTTAATCCTATAGATTATGTCAAAGAAAAGTTTTAAGGAGTATGTTCAAGGTC
>BNXT01000461.1 GCA_025999775.1 Bacteroidia bacterium
GACCATTTTGAGAAGGGGATGGTATTTACCTGGACACGAACCCACTGTTGAGAAAAGCGACCCTATAAGAGATGATACATGTAAGTTTTACAAATATTCTGTTGAAAAGAAACTATATTAACAGTTTCTAAAATAAAAAGCAATGAAAAATTTAGTTTCTCTCAGCTGTTTATTTTTATTATATGGGTGTATTTTTACCTATGACCCGCCGCGCGCTTTATTCTATGTTAATAATTATTCGGATGAGGCAATCTATGTTTATTTCAAATGCGGTAATGTTGACTCGTTACCATTATCTCCTAAATTAGAATTATTTCATTTTGGTGATGCGGTTGGTACAAAATATGAAAACATTGAGGAATATCGGTTTTATCCACCAGAGTATAGAATAAACGCATATGACGGTTCTTTCTTATTTGAAGGAACTATAGGAACCGATAAAAAGCCACGCCTCCCATGTAAAGAAAAAGAAGTAACGCTTTTTTTTATTACGGAAAAAACAATGCGCAGTTACGATTGGGAAGAAATACATAAAAATCAGCTGTTTACAAAAAAAATAACATTGACACAAGAAGAATTAGAAAGTAAAAATTGGGAATACATCTATCCGTAAATATAATAGCTTTTAGTTATAGTTATAGTTCGGCACACGAACGGCGAAAAGTATCTGGGCATGATATTGTGAATTACGAATACTTTGGCTACGATGCGTTGGGACGGCGCTACAAGTATGGCGTTGGCAATGTGCAGATTTATTTTGACACCAACACAACCTTGCGAGATGGGGCGCACTTGTTAGCGCTCTTCACACGTGGCTACACTGGGCACGAGCATTTGGATATGTTCGGATTGATCAACATGAATGGTCGCCTCTACGACCCTGCCATCGGGCGCATGCTTAGCCCTGACCCCTACATACAGCTGCCGACATACACGCAAAGTTTTAATAGATATAGTTATTGTCTCAACAATCCGCTAAAATATACCGATCCGAATGGAGAATGGTGGGGCATGGACGATTTAGTGGTTGTCGGAGCCGGATTTATTATTGGTTATGTTGGGCATGGACTTTCAACCGGAGATTGGGGAGGAAAAGCGCTACTTGCAGGTGGAATAGGCGCTGGTATGGCTTGGCTGGGCTATAATACTGCCGGTTTAGCAACAGGAAAAATAACCACTGCAACTTGGAATCATGTAGGAAACATGGCAATTAATGCAGTAGCCAATCAAATTATGCCATCAATGA
>BNXT01000462.1 GCA_025999775.1 Bacteroidia bacterium
GATATGCAGATTTACAAAGAGGTTTCGTATGTTCTACCGAGCAGGAATCCTGATTCAGATAATTCCAATAATAGCGATATGCCGGCATAGAATGTGTCTGCATATCAAAAATGATTAAATTTTGTGAATAAGCCCTGAGAGAGCCTGAAAAGCGCCTTAAACGCGATTTCGCATGGGGGGGGGGTAAATGTAGCGACCTTAGCTCTGTTTATAGGGCTAAAAGCAAAGAATTTTGTGCTCTGATGTTTTGAAGTCATCATGTGGTCTAACGTTTACAATTTGCAAAGTTACAAAAAAATTTTGAATTGACCAAATTTTTTTTTGTCTGGGGCAGGATTTGTAGGAGTGTGACGGGTGGAGTTGAAAAATTTAGGAATTTAGAAATGTAGAAATTGAGACACTCCACATATATTGTTCATTATTCATTGAGAGGGCACGCAGACAACGCAGATTAGACAGATTTTCGCAGATAAAAAAACTCCACACTCCACTCTTCACACTCAACCCTCCACACTTTTAACATTTCTATTAAACGATTCAAAAATTTTACGTAAATTTGCACCATAATATAAACAAAAAACAAGATGGCAACAATAGTAAGCAGCAGTGATTTTCGTACTCGTTTGGATGCGATGTTTGATTTAGCCGACACCGGCGAACCAATCTTCATCAAACGCGGATACAAGCAGTTGTACTGCCTTGCACCTGTTGAGAGCGCAGCAGTAAACGTGGTAGAAGATGATGACGACCCCGACCAAACCGACGAGGAAGTAGAAGCCTACTTCACCCCCGCTATGCGCGCGGAAATAAACCGTCGACATGAGGCGTATTTATCGGGCAAGGCAAAAGTAATTACTTGCAGAACTGCCACAGACCTTGAAACTTTTTTAGACTCGCTATGATATACGAACTAAAGTTTGAAGACCCTGCCAAGCGCGATATAGCGACGCTCAAAAAGTCCAATCCTGCAGCATACAACAAGTTGAAGCGGTTGCTTGGCGAACTCCGCGAGCACCCCCGCACAGGCACAGGCAAACCCAAGCCCTTGAGTGGCAATATGGCAGGACAATGGTCGCGGCGAATCACCGACAAGCACCGACTCGTATATGCAATAGACGACGACAAAATCATAGTACTCGTGCTTACCACCACCGGACACTATGACGATTAAATCCTGTTAACCCTTTTTAACATTTCTATTAAACGATTCAAAAATTTTACGTAAATTTGCACCATAATATAAA
>BNXT01000463.1 GCA_025999775.1 Bacteroidia bacterium
TTTACTCAAAATAATACAAGTAATCAGTACAATGCAATTAACGACTACAATCCGCAAGGCTCTGACTTTAATAACTTTTGGTTGGAAAATTATGCCGGTGGATTGAACGATTACAAGTTTATATTAGAAGAAGCTGAGGCTGCAGAGGATTGGGCAACCTATCTTGTGGCTACATGTATGACTGCTTTCCAATTTCAATTCTTGGCTGATGGCTTCGATAAGATTCCTTATACCGAAGCTTTGCAAGGTAAAGAAGGTACATTAGCGCCTCATTACGATGACGGTCGTACTATTTATGCCGATTTATTAACGCGCATTGATAATGCTTTAAGCAAAGATTTTGGATTGGCAAGTAACAAACGACTTGGTTCCAAAGATTATATCTTTGCCGGCAATATTGACTCGTGGAAAGCCTTTGCAAATACGTTGAAACTTAATATGTATCTACGTCAGCAAAGAGTAAATGCAGCTGGAGCTACAGCCGGTATTAACGCTTGTTTGGCTTCGCCTTATGGTTTTGTAACCGATGCTAAGATAACCGGTTTTACAACTGAGCAAGGCAAACAAAATCCATGGTATAGCGTAAATATTGATGGTAGCGGATTAGGTCTTAATAATCTCAGAGCCAGTAAAGTTTTTGTTAACTATCTTAAAAACCAGAATGATACCCGTATATCTAATATTTTGACGCCCGGATCCGGCGCTTCCGGCGCTTTCAACGGATTGCGTTTCGGAGACCGTTTAGCTGATAATGCCGACTCTACGGCGAATAACTTATTAGCCACCGGTAATTGGAATGCTACCGACCCCGTGTATTTCTACACCGAAGCTCAGGTTCAATTTATGATTGCCGAAGCCAAATTGTCTGTGGGACAAGATGGACGGGCTAACTACGAAAATGGCGTACAAGCCTCATTCGTTAATTTTGGCGCCACCGTAGCTGATGCGAATGTTCTATTGACCGGTAATTATGCGTATCCTGTTGCGGGCACAACGGCTCAAAAGTTGGAAGCTATTATCACCCAGAAATGGGTGGCTGCCGCTATGCGTGTACCTATTGAATCGTGGTTTGACTATAATCGTACAGGCTATCCATCGTTCTTAGTAGTGTCCTATAATAGCGTACTCTCAAGCGGAATGCCACAGCGTTTCCCATTTCCGGCAACAGAGACGGATCGTAATGTCAACGTACCTAGACCACTACCTGCCATTACAGATAAAGTTTGGTGGGCTAACTAATGT
>BNXT01000464.1 GCA_025999775.1 Bacteroidia bacterium
TTTCTATCAAGCGCAATCCGTTGGGCTTGTATAAAATACCGTTCTTTTCTAAAAACCAAAGAAAAAGGAACGCTGCAATCCGCTTGTTGCCATCGCTGAACGAATGATTTTTCGTAACCAAATAAAGTAACATCGCCGCTTTTTCTTCAATACTCGGATATAAATCCTTGCCATCAAAAGTTTGATTTAGTGGTATGTGCAAATTTTGCACATACCACTTCTTCCTGCAATTCTCCTTCTGCAAAGATGTTGTGTATATGTTTGCCAATAACAGTTCTTTCTCGTTCAAACAGCGCAACCATTTGCGCCTGTGTCAGCCAAACGGTATCTTGTTCCAAACGAACATCTAATTCAGCAACGCCATCAGGCGTTTGATAGATGACAATCTCGCCTTTATTCTTTATTTCTGGACACATAGATTACTTGCTGTTCTTTTGAATGAGGATGCGTGCATCAACGGCGGTGATATTATCAGCGGAGGCGAGCATGGGGTTAATATCCATTTCTCGGATTTCGGGCGCCACCGCTACCAAACGAGACAAGCACGCTATGATCTCCGCAAACCGGTTGATCGGAATACCGGCTTGTCCGCGTACACCCTCCAACATCTTGTAACCTTGCAATTGTTGGATCATGTTCAGCGCATCGGTTGCTGTAAGCGGCGCCAATCCGGACTGTACATCTTTTAATACCTCAATAAAAATGCCGCCCAATCCGCATAGTATCAAATGTCCAAATTTGGGTTCGTATTTCACACCGGCAAAAAGTTCCATACCGGAGAGCATCGGTTGTAGCAATACAGCGATAGTATCCTTGATTTTCATCATGCGTTCAAATTCTTCTTGCAGTGTCGCATCATCTTTCACATTCAGTCTTACTCCGCCCACATCGGATTTATGTACCGGACCGACTACTTTCATGACTAAGGGATAACCTAAACGGTGCGCCTCATCCAACAGTTGCCGATTATTCGTTACCACGGCTTCGCCGGCACGTGGTATGCCACACGCATCCAATAATAGTTGTACCTTATCGGGTTGTAAATAACCATCAGTTGACTGCTCAATCACCGTGCGTATTGTAGTAACGTCCACCGTGCTCAAATCGTCTTCCGCGGAGGTCGGTTGTGGTGTATAATAGACTTTACCCAGAGCCTGTCCAAAGACGACCTCATCGGGGAAATTGACATTTCCCTTTGCCATGAAGGCGTCCACCTCTTCTTTGGATACCAAAATTGCAGGA
>BNXT01000465.1 GCA_025999775.1 Bacteroidia bacterium
GGGGATACCTGAACAATATTTATTCTTGTCGGAAAATCGAAGATGCTAACTGCGACCGATTTACTTTTGCATGGCTTTCGGGTATGCAGACGCCCGACCACAACACGATTAACAATTTTCGTTCTTCACATCTTAAAGACACTGTCAATGAGATTTTTACGCAACTTGTACTGCTTCTTGTGGATATGGGTTATTTGAGTCTTGATGTGGTTTATGTTGATGGCACAAAACTCGAATCACGGGCAAACAAATATACTTTTGTTTGGCGGAAATCGGTTGAAAAGAACAAGGCAAAATTAGAAGGAAAAATCAGTAAAGTGCTGGAAATGGTAGAAGAAGGCATAGCTCAGGATAATCAACCCGATAACGAGCCACCTACGCCGCTCAACTCCGAAGAATTGAAAAAACGTATTGACCAAATCAACCGCGAAAAACTTTCGAAAGATGCACAAAAGGAAGTTAAGACATTGGAGAACAAGTACTTACCAAAACTTGCGGAGTACGAGCAAAAACTTGAAACCCTTGGTAAACGGAACAGTTATTCCAAAACCGACCCCGATGCTACTTTTATGCGGATGAAAGATGATCACATGATGAACGGTCAGTTAAAACCCGGTTACAACATCCAGATAGCGACCGAGAATCAATTTTTTACACACCTTGATTTATACCCTAATCCCACTGATTTTCTTACTTTTATTCCTTTCACTAATGGCTTTAAAGAACGATATACAAAGATGCCCAAAGAAGCGGTTGGCGATTCGGGTTACGGCAGCGAAGAGAATTATGAATTTATGCAAAACAATGATATAGAGGGCTTTGTAAAATATCCGATGTTTCATAAGGAACAAAAAAAGTCGTTCAAAGAGAATGCTTTTCTTACTCAAAATCTGTATTATAATGCTAAAGAAGACTATTTTGTTTGTCCGATAGGTCAACAGATGAACAACGTTGGAACAGGAACACGCAAATCGGAAAATGGATTTGAATCCGAAGTAACTTATTATGAAGCAAAAAACTGTGAAAGTTGTCCGCTTAAACACTTGTGTTACAAAGCAAAAGGAAACAGGAGAATAGAAATCAACCACCGCTTAAATGCGTATCGAAAGAAGGCACGAGAGCTTCTAACCTCGCAGGAAGGGTTGAAGCATCGAAGCAAACGACCCATCGAACCGGAGGCGGTGTTCGGGCAGACAAAAGCCAACAAACAGTACAACCGTTTTCGACATTTTGGAGGCGA
>BNXT01000466.1 GCA_025999775.1 Bacteroidia bacterium
TTTCAAAGCCATGTCGTGCAGCCACTATCAATCCGGCTATCAGCAAGTATATATCGTCAAAACCGGTGGAAAAATCAAGTACGGACACTCTGAGGTGGGTAATTTTACGATGGGCGACCTCATGTTTGAACAAAACGAGATAGAATTTTTGCCTGTAGATGCCGAAGAAGCTGCCGAGCAACTCTTGATTGCCAAGTGGATCATTCGTACTTTAGCCTATAAATACGGCTTAGACTTGACCTTCTCACCAAAGATTACAGTCGGGAAAGCCGGTAGTGGTCTGCATATCCACACGCGGGTCTTGAAAGACGGCAAAAACATGTACATCACCAATGATGGCAAAATCACAGATGTCGGTTTGAAAACCATTGCCGGCATGCTGGATATAGCGCCGTCGCTAACCGCTTTTGGTAATACGGTGCCAACATCGTATTTCCGATTGGTACCACATCAGGAAGCCCCTACGAACATTTGCTGGGGCGACCGCAACCGTTCTGCGCTCGTTCGTGTACCTCTCGGATGGGCTATCGGTGTTGAACAAATGCTTCATGATGCCAATCCCAGCGAAACACAAGGTATTAACATGGACGCCAAATTCAAACAAACCATTGAGTTCAGATGTCCCGACGGCTCTGCCGATATATACTTGCTGATAGCCGGATTGATAGTGGCTGCACGACATGGCTTTGAAATGAATAACGCCATCCAATATGCGAATGATCGCTACATTAAGGTTAATATTTTTCAGGAGCACAACAACGAAACGCTTAAAAATCTGAATCAACTGCCTGCATCCTGTGATGAATCGGCAGACTGGCTCGAAAAACAGCGTGCAATCTATGAAAAACACAATGTATTTAGTCCTGCATTGATTAACGGATTTATAAAGAAATTGAGAAGTTTCAACGACAAAACCTTGCGTGCCGAGATAGAAAACGATACAGACAAAATAATGTATTTAGTACGTCGGTTTATCGATGTCGGATAAATCTTCCACTTTCCTTGTTACCTTAACCGTTTAGCTTCAAAGAGGGGTTTGGAAACCAGAATGTATATCAGGGCGGACGTTAAGCATAGAGCGCCGTCCACGATGAAGAGCGTTTGAAAATCCCAGATACCGGATATATAGCCACCAAAGAGCATACCTATCGAAGCCCCGACATCAAAGCCTAATAGGTAAGTAGAACTGGCGGTACCACGTTTGTTATTTTCCGCTAAATTGATATAAAG
>BNXT01000467.1 GCA_025999775.1 Bacteroidia bacterium
TCCCGCAAATCCGTTTCATTGTAACTATCTTTACGAAATACCTGCGGTGGATATGCGGTTTTGCCAATGCACAAGGCGGCACAATCTTCATTGGTAAAGACAATGACGGCAATGTAGTTGGTGTGAAGAACGCAAAAAAATTATTGGAAGAGTTGCCGAATAAGATTACCACTATTTTGGGTATTGTTGCCGATGTAAACCTGCACGAAACCAAGCGGAGCGATTTTATCGAAATTGTAGTGGAACCGCAACCCAATCCTGTGAACTACAAGGGCGAATATCATTACCGCACAGGCAGCACAAAACAAGAATTAAAAGGTGTGGCGTTGGATAAGTTTCTTTTACAGAAATATGGGAAAAGATGGGATAGCGTAACTGTTCCGCGAGTTTTGACAGCAGACCTTAAAGTGGAAACTTTCGATTTTTTCCGCAAACGCGGTATTCGTTGTCAACGGCTTGACGAATCAAGTTTGACCGACACCAACGAACAACTACTTGAAAACCTGAAATTAATCGACAATGGTTTGTTGAAACGTTCTGCCGTTCTGCTGTTTCACCCCGACCCTGAAAAATTTGTAACAGGAGCGTATATCAAAATTGGCTATTTTGAAACCAACAGCGATTTGCGTTTTCAGGACGAAGTACACGGCAATCTGTTTGAGCAAATCGAAAAAACAATGGAGTTGCTCTTTACAAAATATTTCAAGGCGATAATCAGTTACGAAGATATTTATCGTGTCGAAACGTTTGAATATCCCAAAGAGGCTGTCCGCGAAGCCCTTTTGAATGCTGTTTCGCACAAGGATTATTCGTGTGGTTATCCGATACAAATCAGTGTTTACGGCGATAAAATTATGCTTTGGAACGAGGGGGAACTACCCGACAATTGGACGGTTGAAAAACTGTTGCAGAAACACGCTTCCAAACCCTACAATCCTGATATTGCCAACGCTTTTTTCCGCAGTGGCTATGTGGAATCGTGGGGACGCGGCATTGAAAAAATCACAGACCTATGCGCCGCCGCAGGCTTACCCAAACCACTTTTTACACTTGATGGCTCTGATTTTTGGACGGTATTTCGTAAAGATAGTTACAATGAAACGGATTTGCGGGAAAAAGGATTGAATGACAGGCAGATAAAAGCAGTTTTATATGTGAAAGAAAAGGGGGTAATTACGAATAGCGAGTATCAAAAACTAAATGATACTTCCGAACGTACTGCTTCGCG
>BNXT01000468.1 GCA_025999775.1 Bacteroidia bacterium
TATCTCTTCTCCCAGCGTCAATTCGCGCTTCAACCCAAAGTCGGGCAGATTATTTTTAACAAAAGCCTCGATCTCTTCTTCGTACCCAACTAATTGTTCCTCAATAGACATGCCGAGTTTACGGCACATCCATGCACTTTGGATATTACGCAATATCTGATCAAAACTGAACCATGTACGCAAAAAATCGTTTTTTGAATATTCGTTTATCGTTTGATAAAAGCGAGACCACGCAAAATGCGCCATGTTGTGATATTCGTAGCTGCTATCGCCCAATTCATGTCCCAAACGAAACTTGCGGATGATGTCCGTCAAATACGTGGGCATTTCATCTTCGGGATGGTCTAAATTTTCTTTCAAGAAATCAAGCGAATACCATGCTTTTTCGTCAAAAAGGTCTTCTCGCCCCTGCAATAAGTTATGAATATTTTGGTGGTCATAAGCCAAGAATAACTGGCGAACGAGCAACTGATCTTTAGGATGAACTTGTTCTAAAACTTCGTCAAGCAGTGCACGCAAATTGAAGTTTTGCACGCCCTGTTCGAGCGCTAAGTCGGGCAAGCCGGCAATCAGATAATAGTATTGTCGTTTAAACATTAGGCTTTATCAAAGAGAAATTCGACCAATTTGGAATGGATGTGCGCTTTGAACAAAGTCGCAAAATCGCTGTCGGTGAAAGTAATCTGATAGCCGCCATTAGCAGGTTGTATGCGGAAGCCTGCTTTGATAGCTCGACTGAACTGAACGTTAACACCCTGTCCCAATTCCACTGCCATGCCTTTTTGTACAAGTGTCAGCAATTCCGTTTCTTTATCTTTCGGTAAAATCACATCCATTTGAGCGTCTCCGTGTGCTTGTACGTTACGTACTACAGCGAGGATTAGCGTTTTCAGAAAGTCGGTATCATCAAAGGCTTTTGCCACCGCGGGGTCAATCGTTTTGGTAACGATCACTTGTTCGAGGGTTTGCTTCACACGAGCGACCGTTTGTAGCGATGCCATTTTTATTTCCGACTCGGCTTGCACCTTGCTTTTCAGAGCGGTCGCTTGAGCCTCTTCAAGGATGCTTTGAGCCTGCGCCTTGGCTTGTTCAACAATGTGTTGTGCCTGTGCTTTAGCGCCGTCTATCAATGCTTCCGCCTCTGCTTTACCTTTCGACAATCCGTCATTGTATAGCTTTTCGGTAAGTTGTTGTAACTTGTTATCCATAATCGAAGATTTATACC
>BNXT01000469.1 GCA_025999775.1 Bacteroidia bacterium
TTATGATTGTACATTAGCTGTAGTATTAGGATTCTATGAGATGATGTCTAACCTTACGCGTTCAAATGTAAATCAAGGTAATCACATTTCAAAAAATGCATATAAGAAAAGCAGCAAAATCATAATGCCCTCACATTGGGGCGCTGAATCCGTTGTTAAGGATTATGGTATTGATGCAAGAAAGGTACATATCCTTAAGTATGGCGCTTCCCTGAATAATGAAGATATTATTGTTGCCAATAATCCCGATAAGTCTTGTACTAACATTATTTTTATTGGAGTAGAATGGGAAAGGAAAGGAGGTGATTTGGCGGTAGAATGTTGTAGAATATTAATTCAAATGGGAGTTAATGTAAAACTACATATTGTTGGTTGTACTCCTCCGCATCAATACAATAATGAAAGTTTTATAATACAACATGGTTTTTTGAATAAAAATAAGGAAGAAGAATACTGCTTGTTTACTAAAATTATTTCCTCAATGGATTTAATGTTAGTACCAACAAAGGCTGAAAGTGCCGGTATTATGTTTTGTGAAGCCTCTGCTTATGGGTTACCGAGTTTTACTCATCATACGGGAGGTACCCCTGATTACGTGATAAACGGCGTAAACGGCTATGGTTTTCCCCTCGGTACAACAGCAGATGAATTTGCAGTAAAAATAAAGGAATGTATTGATACCGGAGAGTTGGAAAAAATGCGTTACAGCAGTCATAAATTCTTTGAAGAACAATTGAATTGGCATGTGTGGTCGGAAAAATTTAAAGAAATAATGGAGGAAATTAATGATGAATTGGAAAACAAAAGCAGGTAGTACCCCCGTTGGCAAACTGCAAAACGTTGTAAGTGTAATTTTTAATTGCGGATTTAAGGATAAAGTATAAATAATAACATAATGAGTTTCTTTACAGTCAAAGATCGTCTCGATCACCTCATGTACCACGTTTTTAATTTGACAAGCGCCGTTATATTTTCGTTCCGTTTTAAGATAAAAAAACTGATAAAGCGCAATCGGCAATTTAAGGATAAACATGCAGGACAGCGATGCTTTATATTAGGAACAGGTCCATCCATCAATGATTTATCAAACAAACAGTTGGAAAAATTGAAAGATGAAGTTTTTTTCGGTGTTAATTCTTTCTACAAATCCTCTATTGCAAATGAACTTACACCAACATACTATGCTCTGTTTGACAACGCTTATTGGGAGGAGATGCAATATAC
>BNXT01000470.1 GCA_025999775.1 Bacteroidia bacterium
GAAACAATTTAGCTACATATTTCTTTTGCTGGTTGTTAAGACCTTCAACGGTAATCGTGTCAATGTACAAATCTGGAGTAACAGCATTGAATAGCGCTCGTTTATCGGTGATTTCTTGATCGCTGACAGTGCGTTTGATGTCCTTTTTTAGTTTATCAATATGGAGCAACGCATTATCATAACCGGATTGAATAATACTCGGAGCGCTACTGAAATCAATGAGACTTGTCGAATGATTATCCGTATAAATGAGTGTACCCGGACCCTCTAATTTCGGGGTTGTTCTTTTCATAACCATGTATTCAACATAAGCCACCGGATTGCTCGGATCTAAGCCAATATCACGGTGGTCGGCAACATCGCTGCCAATAACATAATCCGGATGAAAATAGTCATACATTACATCAATAGGAAAATTATTGTAGATACCGCCATCAAATAAGAGGCGATTATCTATTTTAACCGGTTTGAAGTAAATAGGGATACTCATGGAGGCTCTAATTAACTGACCAAGATTGCCCTGAGAAAAGACTAAAGCGGAGTCGTTCTTTATATCCGATACAACACAACGGAAGGGAACAAACAAACTATCAAAATGACCCCTTGATTGCATGTCGGCTTTTGCAAAAAGCAGAATGAATTGCAAATCCATGTTCGCAGAAGGGATGAACCCTGAAGGAATATTTAATTGCAAATAATTCTGTAAATCAAAATTAAAATCCACATTGAACCATGACGGGTTATTTGGGATTTGACGAGTTTGGTTGATATACTTGGGGTCGATAGCGCCGGACAGCCAATTTTGAAAGTCAGGCGCTAAAAATATAGCTTCCATATCTTTGGGAGAATAGCCGGCGGCATACAATCCTGCTATAATAGCGCCCATAGATGTACCAGTAACATAGTCAATAGGGATACCGTGTTCTTCAAATGCCTTAATAATTCCAATATGAGCCAATCCCTTGGCACCACCACCACTCAATACCAAGCCTACGCGTTGCCCGGAAACGGATAACGCCAACCCAATAAAGAGCATTGATAAGGTGTTTTTTAAGTTCATAAATACAACCTGAATTGTATCCGCAAATGTACAAAATATTTTTAAAATAATGAAAAAAAATTGTCTGAACCTTGATTTTCATAAGATTTTCAAGATTAACAGAATATGAAAACAATGAATAATGAACAATGAACAATGAACAATGAACAATGAATAATGAA
>BNXT01000471.1 GCA_025999775.1 Bacteroidia bacterium
GCGTAATAATCGCTGTAAATAGAGGAAAGCCGACTGATGTAATCCAAAGGATTAGCATCTTTGGCTGCCCACAAAATATCTTCGGGCGTAAGCGATTTATGAAGGCTCATCGCAAGTTTCAATGCGCTTCTAATTTGGCGAGGCATCAAATTTTTAGTGTAAAAAAATTCTGCCGCCTTTTTCACTCTTTCGTCTGTTATGTTTATATGCGTTTCGGGGCTAATATTTCTTACGATACTGCTTATAATCATAGGAAAATCCGTAACGACAGGCATTAAAACCGGCAAGACATCAAACCGTGTGAGCATAGCGCCGCCAACCCGCCATCCGCAATTACTCGTAGCAACCAATATGCTATTACCTTCACGGGATTTATCCGATAAACTTTCAAGCAATGCTGCTGTAACCGCTGCCGAAGCCCCACTGTCCAGATTGTTGTTTGACCTTGCCATAGGAAAAGATTCGCTGATTTCATCGATAAAGCCCAGATTTGGCGACATACTTTGGCATATTTTCATTTGGAGTTTTGCCTTGCGCTCGGTTTCGCCGACGATACCTGTTTTCGGTGAGTTTAGCCCGTAGGCAGGTACATTGGCTATTGCTGCCGTCATTAAGGCGAGGTCGGTTTTTCCAGTGGACGGAGCGCCAAGCAACAAAATATTGGTCGGAGTAAGCGTGTCTTTTTTGCGAAGTCCCTGCGCACATTTTGTGAGAAACCGTTTAGGAACTTCGATGGTAGCTCCCACCAAATCCACATTTTTAACCCGCTCTATGTCCAAAAGTGTCAGAGTGCCTTCCGATATGGCAGAGACATCTTTCACTTTTTGTTCAATCAGTTGGGCGGCAGTAATCTCAGTGCCTGTTCTCTCGCTTCCCAAAAATAACCCTTCCAAGCCTCTATTGGGCGTATTACTCGAAAGGTTTGCAACCTGTTTGTCGTCCAAACCGTTTTCAAATTTGGCTTTTGGATAACAAGCATGTAAAACATTGATAAATTCGAGTTTGTCATTGTAATTGGGATAACGAATGGAAATATTCGGAAGAATAGTATTTACTTTCGATTCAATTTTTCCCTCTACGACATCGCTTAAAACAAAAAAATTGCCCGAATCGCGTATGTCTCTATTATGCGCAATAATGTAGGACAGTTCACTTGCTATTAATTGATTGGTATGCGTTGATTCCGGCAAAAGATCCGGCGAGAACTCCAACATAAATAG
>BNXT01000472.1 GCA_025999775.1 Bacteroidia bacterium
CCTTGATTGAATCCGCTCCCGCTGTGCCACTTCCATAGGTTACCACCTCCGAAAATCCCGCTATCTCCGTGTCGTACATCTTATACCCGCCGCGTGTAGAACCACTACCCGTATAGACCAACCGCTGGCCATCCAACGCTAACGCATCACTACTGTCCAATTGTATGCCCGACTGTACGCCATCCATGTAGAAGTTTTTCCCCGTACGCGTAATCGCCGATAAGCCCGACAGAGACATCCCTTTGCCAAGCATCCCGTCGCCGCCCTGACTATTATACACGATGGCTAACTGTGGCTGTATCCCTGCTGTTCCCGGCGCCAAACCTATCGGTATCTGATACGTCAACCCTCCCGTAGCGCTCACATCCACTATCCCCGCTAACTTATTGATATACACCGTATCGCCTTCCGGTACTAAGCTCGGTATAGGATCAACGTAGGGTGGCTCCGGTGTCGGATCCCCTCCACCGCCACATTCTTCGCCCTCTCCACATTCCGGTGGTAAATACTCCTCCGTACTCGCTACGCCGCCTGCTGAGGCTTTTATACCTCCGGTCGCTCCCTCATACAACACCGCCTCGGTCGCTGTGTCCGCTATGTGTCCATTCGCTCCTGACATCATGATGATGCTCTGACTCTGATACGAGGCTATCTCTACGCCACTTCTTATCTCTATCTCGCCCCCTTGTTCCACGATGATCTGAGAACCCTTATTTATTACTAATTTCGCTCCCGGTTCCAATACTAATCGCGTCCCTATCCTTACGTGAAACTCACTCATTATCACCGTTGTGTCCGTAGTCGTATCTGTCGCCTCTCCCAGTACTAACGTCGCTCCCGCTCCTACGCGCAACTGTAGCTGACCATGCTCTCCCCACGCATAGTTCGCAGGCTATAACCCGCAAAATATACGTACCGGCGCTAAACCGCGTCAAATCTATCGAATGTTCACCTATCGCCCCTTTATGACGATATACTTGGCGCCCCTGTAAATCATACACCTCTATTGCTCCTTCGTCCGCACGCGTTGCCGCTATATGCACCGAACCCTGCGTAGGATTTGGGTATATCACCACAGAACATAACATCAGTAAAATCATAACTATAATTCGCCTCTGAACATTAGTTGTTTGTTCTCATAGCGTAGTCCTGCGCCCAGACGACTGCGTAAGTAGGAATTTGTAGATGTCAAGCTTGTCCAGCCATCATAGTAAGAT
>BNXT01000473.1 GCA_025999775.1 Bacteroidia bacterium
CCATTGTATATAAAATTATACTTTATGTATCAAACCTTCTTGTGAACCTGTATCGTTCGTGTCAAATCGGCGTTCGTTGTAATCTCCACCCTTACAAAATGGTCAGGCAATAAGGAGGTAATATTCTCAGACCATTCTAAAAAACAATAGCAATGGCTGTCAAAATAATCGTCTAATCCAAGATCCATCGCTTCGTTTAAGTTTTTGATGCGATAGAAATCACAATGAAATACTTTTTGGTTATCTTGAGTCAAATATTCGTTAATGATGGCAAATGTAGGACTATTTACGGTGTGAGTTACATTCAAAACGCTACACAACTGTTTAATGAGTGTTGTTTTACCGGCGCCCATTTCTCCCCAAAAGGCAAAAACACGACTTTGAGGAAATGCTTGTATGATTTTGTGAGCAATATCGACCAGTTTATCAAGCGAAACACGGTCAAACACTAATGGAGCCATTATTATCAAGCGATGTCTATTCTTTATCGCACACAAGGTTTTTGATTCCGCTGTCAACAAGGATACGACCGCAATGTTCACATACCAAAATCTTTTTATGCTGTTTGATTTCCATTTGTCGTTGCAAGGGGATATTAGCAAAGCAGCCGCCGCAAGCATCTCGTTCGATAGCGACTACCGCGAGACCGTTACGCGCATTGTTACGAACCCTTTCGTAGGATACCACCAAACGAGATTCAATACGGGATTTTTGTTCGTTGGAGATCCTAATCAAGTCCTGTTCTTCAAGTTCTGTTTCGGCAACAATTTCGTCTAATTCGGCTTTTTTCAAGAGAAGATCGCCTTGACGTTCTTTGTGAGTTTGTGCAATCCTTTCAATGTCAGCTGTTTTTTGTTCTAAACGGTAAGTAGCCTCTTTTATTCGCTTTTCGTGCAATTGAATCTCCAAATTCTGATATTCGATCTCCTTCGTGATAGCTTCAAATTCACGATTGTTACGTACTTTATTTTGTTGGTCTTCGTATTTTTTAATGGAGGCTCTGCTTTCGACGATAGCTGCTTTACGGTCGGAAATATCTTGCTCAATAGCCGTTTTCTCTTTAGTAAAGCGTTCAAGACGTACCAAAAGCCCTTCGACTTCCACCTCTAAATCTTCAACTTCTAACGGCAATTCGCCGCGTATGGTATGAAGCTTATCTATTTCCGAATCAATAAATTGCAAAGCGTACAATGCAATAAGTTTTTGTTCAATACCT
>BNXT01000474.1 GCA_025999775.1 Bacteroidia bacterium
TTAGAACATCATACACATCAAATACACGGAACAAACCGGTATTTCCAAAAATCACCACCATGGCGTCAATAGCGTCAAAATCGTGTTCACAATAATCAATAATTGTACCAAGTTGTTCTGCCGTTCCGGTTGCCAAAAAATCTATAGGATTTGCCACAGAAGACCCAGGAAACAGTTTATCAAGCAGTTCTTTAGCTTTTGGATGGTCAATTTTCGGGATATTCAAGCCTACTTTGGAGAGTGCATCCGTCAGCATCACTGCCGGACCGCCTGCATGCGTAATGATAGCCACATTTTTACCTTGCAACGCTTTACACTGAAAGATGGAGGCTACCGTAATAAGGTCTTCTCGTCCATAGCAACGTACAATACCTGCTTTACGGAATAGTGCATTGACCGCCACATCCGAGCTGGCTAAGGCGCCCGTATGAGATGAAGCTGCACGACTACCTGCATCCGACGAACCGGACTTGATGGCGGCTATCCTACAACCCTTACGTATCAACGATTGTGCATGTTTCAGTAGTTTCTCCGGATTATTGATAGTTTCTATATACAGCAATTTCACAGCTGATGAGGTCTCCGGATTGTAGGATTCATCAAGGTATTCCAAGATTTCTTCAACGCCTAACTGAGCCGAATTGCCCACCGAAAACACATTTGCAAAGGTTACGCCGTTGAGAATACCTGTAGTCAAGATAAAAACAGCCGTAGCGCCCGAACCGGTGATAAAATCGCAGCCCTTTGACTCTAAAGTTGGGATAGGCAACGTAAATATACTATGGTGATGTGGCGTCAAAACGCCTATACAATTCGGTCCTATCAGCGACGCTCCAGCCTCATTGCACAATGCCACGATACGGTCTTCCATTTGTTTACCTTCGTGTGATTCCTCACTAAATCCGGCAGATAGAATAATGATACCTCTGGTTTTTTTTTGTTTAACAAGTACCTCAACCGTATCCGGACAAAACTTCGCGGCAATAGCGAGTATGGCTAAATCCGTTTGTGGCAGGTCTTCCACTTTTTGGTAGCATTTGATGCCTTGAATCTCTGTTTCCTTAGGATTGACAGCATAAAGTTTACCGGCGAACTGCCCATCAACGATGTTTTTTAAGATACGTCCTCCTGTTTTGGAAATGTCGTTGGATGCTCCGATAATCGCTATGGAATCAGGCATTAAAAGTTGTTTAGTTATCATGATGCTAATT
>BNXT01000475.1 GCA_025999775.1 Bacteroidia bacterium
TATAAACCTCATCGCCATTTTTAAAATCCAATAATCTTTAATGTTTGTGTACCATGGTGTTGTTTTTGTAGTGTTAAAATGTAATTCCAAGTCTCAGTATGCCTACCAAAGCATTATCCAATTTTGTGTTTGTACCGGCAGGATTGACGACGTATTGCAAGTCGGGACAGAGGTAGATATGGTCATTCAATTGATAGCGATAAATGGCTTCAATAATGGTTTCGTTACCGTTGACACTTTCACCAAAGCGTGCATGATTGACGGCTAACCCTGCGACATCGTCCGGACGTTTGTCGGAAAAACCCTTCCAATTAAGTCCTAACCCATAACAGTGGTAGTGATTATTCCATTTTTTAGGGCTAATGCCAATTTGTGTAAAGAGTGAAAGCTGGTCGCTAAGTTCTTGGTCGCCAATGAAATAGAACCCATAATTTTGTCCTTTGTTATTTTCAATCACATCAGATTTGTGCAGATAGCTGCCCACTTTATACGAGCCTTGTCTGTCGTTCACTAAACTTTTATTGATGCGAAATTCGGTAACTGCCAAAAAGCCTTCATTTTTTGAAAGCGACCAACTTGTATTATACGGATTACGGTCAAAATCGTCGGGCACACCATCAAAAACAACAACTTGCCAATGAATATTGTCCGTAATCGACCAATGAAGATCAATGCCTAAAGCTGTGAGTGGAAAAATCGGTACCAACACATTATCGGAACACACGGAATGGATACCGAAATAGCTGTTATTGAATAGACTACCTCCTTCGCTTACCGCATAATTAGCGTTCAAGTCCTGTAGCCCAACCGTTACAACCATGTTCCCGATTTTTTGTTTATACCACAACTCATACAAATAAGTATGATTACCTGCTTCGATGTTAGAGAGTGTTTGAAAATCGCCGATCAGTGTAGCCGAAGGTTCATCGCCGTGTGTATTACCACCATTGACGAAAAATTCGCCACCCTTCCACCAGCCTGCTTTTTCAGCATCGAAACCCAGCTTCAAGTTCGCCATACCCAAAAAGGCGGATCCTTGTTTCATACCGCCCGAAAAATTGTTTACAGCATCGAATATGTATGAGGCTTCATAAGTGAATGGATGTTCTTTTTTTGTTTGTGCAAGCAGGGTCTGCGAAACGAATAGCCCTCCAATAAAAAGGTAACCAACTAAATATTGTAATTTTTTCATTACCATTGTTTTAATGG
>BNXT01000476.1 GCA_025999775.1 Bacteroidia bacterium
TACCAACACCGCCGTAAGCATTTGGACGCGCTGCATTATAGTTGGGATAAATGAACAAATTGTACCTGCCATCGTCAAGCAACATAGGTTGTGTTGGTCTCCACAATCCGATGAGGTGAAGAGGTGCATAATAGGACGTCGAAGCTTCAATAAACCCGTGCTTATCCGTATAACTCAATCCGGTGTTGGCTCCGTAAGTGAGCCATTTCCCTTTAAATTCAACATTGGAACGAAGACTAAAACGTTTAAAGTCAGCCCCAAGCATGTAAAATTCGTTATTGTAGTAACCAACAGAAGTATAGTAACTTCCTTTCTCGTTTGCATTACTTGCCGAAAGTGTAAAGTCGGTAACATCCCCTGCACGAGTCATTTCGTCCATTGCATCAAGACTATTACCTTTCAGATACCAATCCGTAATGACGCCGCCAGTGTTTAAAGCGGCTACATCTCTTAAATAAGTGCGCGCTTCTGCAAACGTTACATTGTTTCCATTAGCATAAGCTTCGGTATAATACTGTACATAATCATCGGCATTAAGCAAGCGCATGCGGTGAGGAATATAAGGAGCTACTTGTACACCTTTCTTAAAGCTAACATCAAATTTGCTTGACCCCGGTTGTCCTTTCTTCGTGGTTATAACGATAACGCCATTGGACGCACGAGCGCCATAAATGGCTGTAGCTGTGGCATCTTTCAAAACGCTAATGGATTCGATATCCTCGGCATTAAGAACAGAAAGGGCATCATTACTAATGCTACGATAGCCTGATGAGGCATCTATAGCAGCGATAGGTACGCCGTCAATGACATACAAAGGTTCTGTCGAGGCATTGAACGACCCAAGACCACGTAAACGCAGTGTAGCTGCGCTACCGGGTTGACCTGCGCCCATCTGCACTTGCATACCGGCAACAGTACCCTGCAAAGAGTTGACCGCCGATGCCATCGTTTGTTGTGTTACCACTTCCGAGCCTATCTGCGTTGCAGCGCCGGTGAAAGCCACCTTGCGACTAACACCATAGCCGGTTACAACTACAGCATCCAAATCTACAGCGCCACCTGCCAGTGTAACATCAATGGTGGTCATTCCATTGATTGCGACTTCCTGTGTGCTCATACCTGTGAAACTAAACACAAGTGTTGTGCCGTCATCAGGCACAGTCAGAGCGTACTGCCCATCAATGTTGGTCGCCGTTCCGACAATAGGGT
>BNXT01000477.1 GCA_025999775.1 Bacteroidia bacterium
TGTTTATTATAATTTGTTCCTGTACTTCTGTCAATGTCTGACCACCTGTCTGACCACCTGTTTCAGTAGCAGTATCTTTCAACTCAAAAATTGTTTCCGAAAAATCTATTTTTGTTTCAAAATCGACTTTGTTTTTCCATTTCAACATTTTATCAAAGCCAAAGCCTGCATTTTCAGCCAATTTTGCCCAACGAAACATTCGCGCAATCACGGGATTGCGTGGTTTGGATATGGCGGTTTTGAAATGTTCGGCAATATCAATATAAAACCATCCTGGATTTTGGAAAACAATTCTGTTTGTAAAAACCCTTATAGTGGAGTGCATCACGCTGAAATAATCGGCATGCATCAACATATTTACCAAACCCTCGCGCAAAGCATCAAGTTGCGTATCGTCTTCGTAGGCAAATCCGTTGTCGCCCATACGGAAAGGGTTATCGGCATAATTGCGCAATCTTTGAATCAACACATTATAATATTCCCACAAGTTTTCCTGTTCCTGGACGCGAAAGGTGTATCGCGTTTTGGCATCAGCGTAAGCAATTCCCGGAATTTCGAGATAATCAACCCAAAAATCGCTGAAAACCTTTTGTATAGAATCTCGCTTGCCAAGCACCAACAACCCACCATAAGTGAGAATACCATTTTTTGTAATACCCAATTTTCACAAAAATCATTATCGGGCAAATCATTGTATGTCAATAGCGGGTTTTGGCTTTTCACGCGATTGCGGTAGGTAACCATCGAACCTGCGTTCAAATCTTTCAGTTCAAAACCCTTAACAGTCAAATCGGAACGTACTCCAAACGACTGGTCGCGATACAGTGCATTAATTTTTGAATCTGTTGCGCGTTGGTCGCCACTGCCTGTGCGAATAAAAGTATTACGCAGTGAATTGAAATAGACAGGTTTTTGCTCAGACGAAGGAACGAAAAAGGCTAACACTTTTTTGCCGTCAAATTCATATTTTTTCAATGTTGGTTGAATCAATACATTGAATTTTTCATGTCCACGAAGTGGATTGACAAAGTCCTGTTCCAACTTCTCGGCATTTTCAACACCTGTAATTTCAAACTTCTTTCCGTTTTGTGCAACTCCAAGCACAATCCATCCACCAGAAGTATTGGCAAATGCACTTACCGTTTCCCAAATATTTTTGGGAAGTTCCGATTGGGCGGCTTTTGCCTCAAAATCGTCCCATTCA
>BNXT01000478.1 GCA_025999775.1 Bacteroidia bacterium
CATCTAAATAGTCTATTAATTGAACAACACCTCCATATGACTCTACTATATCCGTTCCAACTACAAATTTATTTTTATAGTCAGCACCTTTTACAAGAACATCGGGTCGTATCTCAGATATAAGATTACTAGGATCATCTTCTTTAAACTGTATAATATAATTCACACATTCTAAGGCTGATAAAATTTGCATCCTATCATTAATCGTATTAATTGGACGTGTAACTCCTTTTATTCTCCGTATTGAGTCATCATCATTAATTCCAACAATAAGTATGTTACCTAATTGAGCCGCTTTATTTAAGTAATGAATATGCCCCAGATGCAAAATGTCAAAGCAACCATTGGTAAAAATAATTTTGTAACCTCGTGCTCGCATATCTGGCAAAATATCTCTGATATCATCTAAGGTAATGATTTTATTGTATAATTGATTTCCAGTAGCTAATCTAATTTCTGATAATGATACTGGACTAGTTCCAAACTTTGACACCTTTAAACCAGCTGCGTCATTTGCTAAAATAACAGCATCTTCAATTTCAAAATCATTTGCTAATCCAATGGCCAGATATGCGATTACAGTATCTCCGGTACCAGTAACATCATACACTTCTTTTGCCTTGCTTCGATATGTAATAGATTCACCGTTTGCTTTAATTAATATCATGCCTTTATCACCACATGTGACAAGAACATATTCACTATGATTTTCAGAACATATTTTATGCGCAGCATTTATAATGGCTTCCTCATCATTTAATGGTTTCTCAGCCATCGCGCTCAATTCTTTTAAGTTGGGTTTAAGTAAAAAAACATTCTTGTATTTTCTGACATCAGAATCTTTTGCATCAACAATGACTTTTATATTTTTCATTTTTGCGATTTTAATGATACTCTCAATAATATGTGCTGATAAAATACCTTTTAAATAATCTGATAAAATTACAAGATCACAATCGTTTATGTTATTTTTTACTAAGCGTAAAATTTGACCAGATTCTTTGTCGGATAATTCATTGATTTTTTCTTCATCAATTCGAATAATTTGTTGATTCCCTTGACCTATTATTCTTGTTTTTATTGCTGTTTTCCTCGTAATGGACTTGATTAAATTAATTTTTATTGTTGGATGATACTCGTCTAAAAGACTTTTTATAGTTTTCCCCTCTTTATCGGTGCCGATTATTGAAACAATATTTACT
>BNXT01000479.1 GCA_025999775.1 Bacteroidia bacterium
ACTCTACGCACGAATCACGATAAGTGTGTTATCTATATTGATCTTAACAATTTGCGAGGCTTGGCAGGTTGGGTTTATATCGTATTGTATAGGCACGATAAAATCCACCGTCTGAACTATTTGTGGATTTATCTCGTTAAAAGCGACAGGCGCCGGATCGCCGGTAAAATTAGCAGATGTAGAGATAATAGGTTCGTTAAGTTGTGTAATCAAGGCATTGCAAAATGGATGTTGAATGATGCGTATGCCGATACTACCGTTGTCCGCAGCAACATGACGGGCATCCCCTCGCGCATGCGGATAGATAATCGTCAGCGGCTTAGTAACCGTTTGAATCAATTGTAACGCTTCAGGAGGTACACATTCTACATAGCTACGCACTTGTTCAATAGAGTTAGCTAAGATAATGAGGCTGCGCGGATGCTCAATATGTTTGATAGTCAATATCTTACGAATAGCGGTCGTATTTGATAGTGCACAACCCAAGCCCCAAATCGTATCTGTAGGGTACAGCATACAGCCGCCTAACCGTAACACGTCGGCACACGCTTGTAAAGTCTCTTGTAAGCGCTTCATAGCGTAGTTACAAGAGCTGTAAAGACCTCTTTATAGCTTCGATTTTTGTGATTAGACTTTGCTCAACCTTGTCGTAGTCCGATTTAGAATCTAAAGGCGCTTTAACTCCAAAATAAAACTTGATTTTAGGTTCAGTACCGGAAGGTCGTACTGTAATTTTACTCCCATCTTCTGTAAAGAACTGTAATACATCGGATTTAGGGAGTGAGATGGGGGTTATTTGACCACTCTGTATATCAACTTCCTTTTGTTGCAGGTAGTCTTTAATCGTAACGACTTTAGAATTTGCAATAGCTACGGGAGGGTTCGATCTAAAGTCGGTCATCATTTGTTGAATTTCTTCGAGACCGGTTTTGCCTTTTTTGGTAATAGACAATAAATCCTCTTTGTAAAACCCATATTCCACGTAGAGATCCATCAAAATATCCAAAAATGATTTATGTTGTTGAGCAGCCCATGCTGCAATTTCGGCAATCATCAGGCAAGCGATCACGGCGTCTTTGTCGCGCACAAAGTCGCCTACCAAGTAGCCATAACTCTCTTCGCCACCACCGATAAAATATTTTTTACCTTCATTTTTAGCCAAAATATCGGCAATATACTTAAATCCCGTCAAAACATCGTA
>BNXT01000480.1 GCA_025999775.1 Bacteroidia bacterium
GTGTAGCGATACCGAACAGTGTAACGAGCATCGGGAGTTATGCGTTTTATGATTGTATCGGATTGACGAGTGTAGCGATACCGAATAGTGTAACGAGCATCGAGGGTCATGCGTTTTATAACTGTTTGGGTTTGACGAGTGTAGCGATACCGAATAGTGTAACGAGCATCGGGATGCTGGCGTTTTTTTACTGTAGAGGTTTGACGAGTATAGCGATACCGAATAGTGTAACGAGCATCGGGAATCAGGCGTTTCAGGGATGTAGCGGATTGACGACGGTGAATTTTAATGCCGATAGCTGCGCGTCATTCAGTAGTAATAATGTGTGGAATAATGACACCAATATTGTAACCGTAAACATTGGTAATAATGTAAAAGGTATTCCAGATTATGCGTTCTTAGGTCTTCGTAAATTGACAAGTATAACAATTCCTAACAGTGTAACGAACATCGGGAGTTCTGCGTTTTATGAATGTTACGGATTGACGAGTGTTACCAATCTGAATCCTGTACCGCAAACCATTACAAGCATCGTATTTACCAATGTCCCCATAAGCAGCGATACTCTCTATGTGCCCGTTGGCTCGTTGGCAGCCTACCAAGCCGCCGATGTGTGGAAAGATTTTGGCACGATATTGGAAATAGACACGACACCTACTCCTGTAGGACAAACATGGTACATAGGTTCGCCTAATACGGCAAGCGTAGTAGCTACCTTGATAGATAGCGTGCTTACTATCAGTGGCACAGGAGCAATGGCAAATTGGGTACCAGGGACAGCCCCATGGGATTCTGTAAGAACATCCGTTAAAACAGTGGTTATACAATCGGGTGTAACGAGCGTCGGGGATCTTGCGTTTATTGGATGTATCGGATTGACGAGTGTAGAGATACCGAATAGTGTAACGAGCATCGGGATTCAGGCGTTTCAGGGATGTATCGGTTTGACAAGTGTAGAGATACCGAATAGTGTAACGCTCATCGAGAGTTCTGCGTTTAGAGGCTGTAGCAGCTTGACTTCGATCAATGTAGAAAGTGGAAATAGTCGTTATTCATCTGAAAACGGTGTATTATATAGCAAAGCAAAGGATACGATTGCGGTTTATCCGGGAGGCAAAACGGGCGCTTTTACTATACCGAATAGTGTAACGAGCATCGGGGATGGTGCGTTTTATAGCTGTAGAGGTTTGACGAGTGTAGC
>BNXT01000481.1 GCA_025999775.1 Bacteroidia bacterium
GCTCACAATCACTAAAATTTTTCATTATGAAATGGCACATGCGCTGCATAATTACAGCGGCGCATGCGCTAATATTCATGGACATTCTTATAGGTTAGAGGTTACCGTAACAGGCGAACCCATCACCGATTCCAATCATCCGCAATATGGGATGATACTTGACTTCAGCGATCTCAAACGCATTGTAGAGACAACGGTTATTCAGACTGTAGATCATAGTCTTGTTTTGCACAAGAACACCGATGCAGCGCTGTTACAGACACTGCGTAAACACTATGCCAATATCGTTATTGTCGATTACCAGCCTACCAGCGAAAACTTACTCATCGATTTTGCCAATCGCATAGCGCCTTTATTGCCTCAACATGTTCGTCTGCACAAAATCAGAATGTATGAAACCAATAGCAGCTACGCAGAATTGACGCTCTCCGATAAGTGTTAGAAATTGCTAAATATCTCGTCTTTGGACATTCTACTGCTCGCTAATTTATAGCCGACGCCGCGATAGTTCTGGATAGACAGGCTTTTGTCGGTTTGTAGATATTTCCGTATCTTAGTAATATATACATCCATGCTACGGGCATAAGTGTAGCTTTCGTCGTTCCAGATGTGCTGTAAAGCGGTTTCTCGATAGACGACATTATTGGCATTTTTAAACAGTAGTAACAGGAGTTCCGCTTCTTTCGTAGTTACATTGATAGTATGTTCGCCGACGACCAATGTTTTACTTTGGTAATAAAACGACGTTTGTCCCATTACGAGTGCGGGGTTTTGGTTATTTCTCAGTACAAATAGTCGTTTCAGATGTGTATATATCTTCCAATACAAGATTTCTACATTAACAGGCTTAGAAATACAGTCGTCGCCACCGACTAAAAATCCTTGTAAATTCTCCTCGTCACGAACTTTTTCCGACAAGAAAATAATCGGGACATCGGACGATTTTCGTATTTCAATAGCCATTGAATAACCGTCTAATTTGGGAATGTTAACACTTGCCACCACCATATCAAAATTCATTTTCTGGAATGTGCGCCAAGCGGCTTCTCCATCACATTCCCAGACACAATGAAAGCCTTTTTGTTCTAAAAAAGTAACGATAAATGGGGCTAATGCCATGTCATTGTCTGAATACAAAACAGAAGGTTTGTGTGTAAAGTCTGTCATTGTGTACTTGTTTTGTTAATACTATGT
>BNXT01000482.1 GCA_025999775.1 Bacteroidia bacterium
TGGATAGAAAATCACTCGATTTGGAATTTATTGCAGAAAGATAATATGCCTCAAACTTATCGTTTGTGTAAAAAACATACGCTTTGCTTTCTACAATAAATTCCAAATCGAGTGATTTTCTATCCACTACAAGTGCATTGGCATCTTTTGCCGAAGCATTGTAAAGCACTAAATAGCGGGCGTTCAGGTTCTGGTCGGTTAATTTATTCAACCAATTAAGATAATCGGAGGCATTAATGTTCTTATTTTTTTCGGTTTTATGGATATTCCAAATAGTTTCAGCATTTTTGAACCATTGCCAGGTTTTGAGTGCACCCATGGTTATCAACTGGTCGGAAGTATGGAGTTTGATTTTCTTTAAACCATTCTCTGTTTCAATCGTTATTGGCAATGCGATCCATGCCGGATTATAGAGATAAAATGGCAAAATAGATTTTGAAATAGCTGTGTGGAAGAAAAATTCATTTCCTATTCGTCCGTTTAAAGTCAAATTCCAAGGTCTCTTTGCATCTATTTTAGCATCATTTGAGGTCTTGACCGGAATATATTTCCATTGTTGCAAATCTATATCTTCCTCTTTTATTCCCAATCTATTCTTTGTTCCAAAATCCGCATTTAACTCTACAAAATAAAATGCTCGCGGTACTATCGTAGCGCCTTGCTTGAATAGTGATCTATACGGATTTTCGCGTTGTTTTGTACTACTTTTTGTAGTGGAAAAGGCGGTAGATTTACCTTGCGTTAGCAAATGCCATTTAACCGTTTTTTCGGTAATTTGCTTTTTTGCTACATCATAATGGCAGTTGTGAGCGGGCAAGCGTCCGGCAAATTGTTTTCCCGCAACTACAGTTGTTTTGTTTGCTTTTCTTTCATCCCTTTTTTGTCCAAAAAATACGCAACTTGGCACACGGAACAACGGTTGAATGTTGTCTAAGTCCCAAATTTCTTTTAAAGAAAATCCTTTTGCTTCACCATTACGAGAGCGGTCGTGCTGGTCGCCGCTAAAAAACGAGCGTGGCAACACAAAAGCAAGTTGCCCCTCTTTTTTCAAAAAATAAGAACTACAATGTGCCAAAAAGATAGCAGCTATTTCAAGGTGCGGGAAATTTGCCGTACGCGAAGGTTTTACATTATATTTTTCGGCAAGATCGTTCAATACATTTTGGTAATCCTCGTTTTTTACAGAGCTATAT
>BNXT01000483.1 GCA_025999775.1 Bacteroidia bacterium
TTGCATTACTCTGCATTATTTGCCCGATATAAGGCGCTATCGTAACATTACTGCGGTTATTAAGCCAAATCAAGGTGCGTTGAGAATGGTAATCGTGGATAAAGTAGGAGCGATAGCCTTTCCACCATCCGTGATGATAAATAATATCGTTGCCATCTTCATCCTGTCGGACACGAAAGCCTAAACCATAGTCATAACTATGTTTTTCGGTGATTTCTTGCGCCGGTGTGAAAGCCATTTCAAGAATATCCGAAGCGATAAAAGAGCTATCGTAGAGCGCTTGGTCGAAGAGAAATAGGTCTGTTGCCGTGGTATAAATACCTTTATCGCCCACTACGCCGTCTAAATAATCATTACGTCGCTCGTAATAACCGCTCTTGCGTGTAAAATCATAGCCCTTAGACATCTCATAATCGTCCACTAAAGTCGGCGCATAAATGAAAGTATGCTGCATTCCCAGAGGGTCAAAGATCTCTTTTTGCATGTATTTGCGGAACGACTGTCCGGAAACAACCTCCACAATCAGGGCTAAATAAGCGTAGTTGGTATTGCAATATTGAAATCGCGTACCGGGCGTGAAACACAACCGCGATTTAGACTTAGCAAGAATAGGCGTAATATCTCTGTTAGTCATAATTTTACGAGAATCCCACTTATTGGTGGCTTCGTAAATATAGTTAGCAAGTCCCGAACGGTGTTGCAATAACTGTTTGACCGTGACGTTATCATAAAGAAAATCCGGTAGATACGTCTTAACAGGTGCGTCAATATCCAATAACTTAGCTTGATACAGTTTCAGTATTGCAATAGCAGTGAAAGGCTTACTGGTAGAGGCTATTTGAAAAACCGTAGAATCAGTGAGCGGTTGTTTTCTATGCCGAATGTCAGCATAACCAAAGGACGCGTTGTAGAGGATTTTTCCCTGTTCGGCATAGAGCACATGTCCGTTAAATTGCCCTTTTTTGAATGCGGCAGTGAGTATTTCATGAATTTGAGCGTTCTTCAGAGAGTCGGAGTTGGTTTCAATCCGTTCCGAAAAATCAGTCTTTGAATCGTATTCAAGGTATTCATTTTGAACGCTTATGGTCTTCGCAAAAAGCGTTAAACAACTGACAATCCCTAATAAAAGGAGAAGTAGTGTAAAAATTTTTATTGAATGGTTTTTCATGTACTTTATTAAATATTAAACATT
>BNXT01000484.1 GCA_025999775.1 Bacteroidia bacterium
ATCGTGTAATATGGCAAAAACAACTGTAAAACAAGCAAAAAAATAAATGAATCTACTAATTATCAGTCAATATTTTTGGCCTGAAAATTTTAAGATAAATGATTTAGCAGAATGTCTTGTGGAAAAAGGTCATTCTGTAAATGTGTTAACCGGACAACCCAACTATCCACAGGGAAAGTTTTATAGTGGGTATCATTTTTTTTCGCCACGAAAAGAAGAACACAATGGTGTAAAAATACATCGTGTTCCCCTGATTCCTCGAAAAAATTCAAGTAGATTCCAGTTACTGGTCAACTATTTATCTTTTGTGTTTACTTCTTGTATTTACACCTTATTTCATCATAAAAAATATGATGCGATATTCGTATTTGCTACTTCCCCTTTAACAGTTGCTTTTCCGGCTATTGTCTATCGTTGGTTTTATAAATCAAACACTTTACTTTGGGTGCTTGACCTTTGGCCCGAGAGTGTAAGATCTGCAGGCAATATTCGTTCCAAGGCTGTACAGAACATTCTAACAAAGATGGTAAAGTATATTTATCGACGTATGGATAAAATTCTTATATCGTCAAGAGGTTTCCGCACTTCGGTGGAAGAAAAAGGTGTGGCATCAGACAAAATATATTATGTACCCAATTGGGCGGAAATGCTATATGAACAGCCAGATAACACGGATAGAGAAATATATAGATACTTGATGCCGGAAGGATTTAAAGTAATGTTTACCGGAAATATTGGCGAAGCGCAAGACTGTGAGGCTTTACTTGCTACAGCAGAATATTTGGCAGATGCAAAAAGTAATGTTCAAATAATTATGGTCGGAGACGGTCGCAAAAAGTCTTGGTTTGAAGATGAAGTAGAAAAGAAACAACTAAAAAATGTTCATTTTCTAGGACGTTATTCTGCTAAGGACATGCCTAATCTCATAGTACATGCCGATGTGATATTGGTATCTCTCAAAGACGAACCGATTTTTGCACTAACAGTACCTGCCAGAATACAAACAGCCCTTGCCTCTGCTAAACCTATTGCAGCCATGCTAAATGGTGAGGGCGCAGTTATCGTTCATGAAGCCAAAGCCGGTTTAACTTGTAATGCCGGCGACGCTCTGACGTTTGCTGAAAATTTACAAATTTTATCACATAGTTCACCAGAAAAATTGCAGGAAATGGGATCGCTTGGGAGACAATAT
>BNXT01000485.1 GCA_025999775.1 Bacteroidia bacterium
TGGATGTATCGTTGAGCACGGGCAATGGCTTTGTAAATTCAGGATGCTGGCTTAATGAGGAGTATGACTATGATAATGGCTGGCGAAGCGATGATCATTCGCGACACGTGGTGGATGTAAACGGTGATGGACGTGCGGATATAGTAGGCTTTGCGAGTGATGGTGTGCAAGTATCGTTGTCCACAGGGAGTGGCTTTATTGCGCCGTGGACGTCCATAGCGTATTCAGGGTGGACCAATGTACAGATGTATCCACGCTATTTAGCGGATTTTAATGGAGATGGCTTGCCTGACATCATAGGGATAGGGTGGTATAATATAGAGATATTACTCAACACGTATGGAAATGGGGTGCCAGGATTTGTATCAGACATGATAACAAATACGTCATTTACCTACGCTGCTGGATACAATTATACGATGGACGGTGGTCATGAGCGGGATATAAGCTCAGTAGCGGATATTGACGGCGACGGGCGCGCGGATCTCGTAGTATTGCACCGAGAGAGTACCTCCGGGAATACGGCTATCTATAGTGTTCGAGTAGGGTTTTCCGAAGGGAACGCACTTGATATTAAAACGTTTGGAAACATGCCGAGTATAACGTATTCGCCGCATTTTTATCATTTTCTTGCGGATGTGAATGGGGATGGGAAGGCAGACTTAGTGTTCAATACATCAAGCTCCATCGTAGTGTGGTACTCAACTGGTCGAGGTTTTACAACCAATAATATTTTTCAGGGGACGATACCGAACTATAGTAATATATATACGCGCATGGAGATGGTGGATGTGAATGGGGATGGGATGAGTGATATAGTGGTGTTCACGAATGAAGGCGTAAAGGTGATGTTGAGCAATGGACATAGCTTTGAGGCGGCAGTGAGGTGGAATGCGAATCTGAGGTGGAAAACCAATACTACGGATGCCGGAGCGGCATGGGGTAATGTTGCAAATTTTGCGACATTAGGGGATGTGAATGGCGATGGGAGTCCGGACTTGGTAGGTTTTGTAAACAACGGAGTTTATGTATCAAAGAATCAGGCAGATGACAGGGCGCTGTTAAGGACAGTGAGAGATAACCTTGGAATACAGTTTACGGCGACTTATGGTGAGATAACAAATAACGCTATATACACAAAGGGCGACACGTTGAGTTATCCTTTGATGCGATACCAAGGGGCGCTGACG
>BNXT01000486.1 GCA_025999775.1 Bacteroidia bacterium
CCACTCCAACACCTATACAAGAACAAGCTATTCCGCCGGTATTAAACAATCAGGACATTTTAGGATTAGCGCAAACCGGTACCGGAAAGACTGCCGCTTTTGCTTTACCGCTTATTCAGCAGTTGTATCAAAGCAAAGACAACACCCCGGGCATCAAAGTATTGGTGCTTACACCCACGCGGGAGTTAGCCATTCAAATTAGTGAATGTATCACCGAGTATGCCAAATATACCAATGTTCGGCACTGCGTCATTTTCGGCGGTGTTAAGCAGGGTGCACAAACCAACGCTCTACGTCGAGGCGTTGATATCTTGATCGCTACGCCCGGACGCTTATTAGATTTGATACAGCAAGGCTTTGTCAGATTAAAAACGATTCGTTATTTTGTGGTTGATGAAGCCGACCGTATGCTTGATATGGGTTTTATACACGACATCAATCGTTTATTACCCATGTTGCCCAAGCAAAAGCAAACCCTATTTTTTTCAGCAACCATGCCGACTGCTATTGCAGCGCTTTCAAAAACCATCCTGAACAATCCGGTACGCATAGAGGTGTCGCCCACATCAACGGTGGTAGATACCATTGCTCAACATGTGTATTACGTGAAAAAAGAAGAGAAGCAAGCTTTGTTAATTCATTTGTTGAGAGACAAATGTCCGCAATCAACACTGGTGTTTTCGCGCACCAAACACGGCGCTGACAAGATTGCCCGCAATTTATCCAAAGTAGGGATCAACAGCGAGGCTATTCATGGTAATAAATCCCAAAACGCCCGACAACAAGCGCTCACCAATTTTAAATCCAATAAAACGCATGTCTTGATAGCTACCGATATTGCTGCACGAGGCATTGACATCAATCAGTTGGAATTAGTGATTAATTACGACATTCCGGAGGTTCCGGAAACCTACGTACATCGCATCGGACGTACCGGCAGGGCGGGAAACAGCGGCATGGCGCTATCGTTTTGTGCGGATGATGAACGTCCATTTCTCAAGGACATTCAAAAATTGACCGGAAAAAAATTACCGACAATAAGTCGTTCGGCGTAATTCTGAGGCGGTCTCAAAAGCAGATTATTATTGTATCCTTTATCGGTTAAAAATAGTTTGAGGCGCATAGAATTTTATTGTTCATTTTTTTCTTTTATCAATAATCTTTTTATTCTTACTTTATCTTTTGTCT
>BNXT01000487.1 GCA_025999775.1 Bacteroidia bacterium
GTTTGGTTTTGTGCAAAATAGCCCAATTGTACTTGATGCCCTAATTTTACCATACCTTGATAATCGACTTCTTTGGTCAAGCATTTCAAAAAGGTTGACTTTCCTTCGCCGTTTTTACCTACCAAAGCAATACGTTCGCCACGTTCCAAGGTCATATCGACGTTTTGAAAAATTAAATGTGAGCCATACAATTTCTGTAGGTTTTCGACTTCCAGCATGAGCTTACCGGAATAGGGGGCAGGTGGAAATTTAAAGTGCATGACAGAGGTGTCCACATCGTCAATTTGGATAACATCCATCTTGTCCAATTGTTTGATGCGAGATTGCACCTGCCGCGCTTTGGTGGCTTTTGCCCGAAACCGCTCAATAAACCGTTGCGTATCTTCGATTTCCTTTTGTTGATTGATATACGCATTGGTTTGTACACGGCGACGTTCTTCGCGTTGTACGATGTATTCGGAATAAGAAGCGTTGTAGTCCTCTATTTTACCTAAAACAATCTCTATCGTACGTTGGGTTATGGTATCCAAAAAGGCGCGGTCGTGCGAGACGAGTACGATAGCGCCATTGTAAGGCTTTAAGAAGTTTTCGAGCCACTGTATGGACTCAATGTCCAAGTGATTGGTTGGCTCATCAAGCAGCATCACATTTGGTTTTTTCAATAGTATCTTGGCAAGCTCGACACGCATTTGCCACCCTAAGCTAAATTCGGCAACTGGGCGTTGAAAATCGCTGCGTTTGAAGCCTAAACCAACCAAAACTTTCTCTGTTTCAGCATCTTTATTGGCAGCGCCAATGAGTAGAAGACGTTCGTTCGCTTCGTGTAGTTCGATGATGAGATTGTGGTAAGATTCGGATTCATAGTCGGTACGTGTAGCAATGCTTTCCGATAGCTGAGCGAGTTTAAGTTCCAAAGCATTGGCTTCTTCAAAGGCTTTCAAAGCCTCCTCAAACACGGTACTTGTGATACAGGGTGTCATCTCCTGTGGTAGGTAGCCGATAGTATGCCCGGCGGTCAGTACGATGCTGCCACTTTCGGAGTCCATTTGTTTGGATAGAATTTTCAACAAGGTCGATTTACCAGCGCCATTTTTGCCTGTTAAGCCGATACGGTCTTTATCGCTGACCACAAAGGAAACGTTATCAAAAAGCTTCTCCCCTGAAAATTGAACAGACAATTGGTTAACA
>BNXT01000488.1 GCA_025999775.1 Bacteroidia bacterium
GTTTTCTGGCTGTATCGGATTGACGAGTGTAGAGATACCGAATAGTGTAACGAGCATCGGGGTTGGTGCGTTTTATGGCTGTATCGGATTGACGAGTGTAGAGATACCGAATAGTGTAAAGAGCATCGGGAGTCAGGCGTTTGATGGCTGTATCGGATTGACGAGTGTAAAGATACCGAATAGTGTAACGAGCATCGAGTATGCTGCGTTTCTGAATTGTATCGGATTGACTTCATTTAACGTAGGAAGTGAAAATACACGTTATTCATCAGAGAATGGAGTAGTATATAGTAAAGCAAAGGATATGCTTGTGGCTTATCCGGGAGGGAAAACTGGCGCTTTTACGATACCGAATAGTGTAACGAGCACCGGGGATTATGTGTTTGATGGCTGTATCGGATTGACGAGTGTAGAGATACCTAACAGTGTAACGAGCATCGGAGTGTGTGTGTTTGAGGGCTGTATCGGATTGACGAGTGTAATCAATCTAAACCCTGTACCGCAAACCATTGGAGGCGATGTATTTGCCGATGTCCCTCTAAGCAGTGAGACCATCTTCGTCCCCGCTGGTTCGTTGGCAGCCTACCAAGCCGCCGATGTGTGGAAAGATTTTGGTACGATATTGGAAATAGGAGCTACAATCCCTACCCCGTCATTAATGGAGAGTTGAGAATTGAGAGTTGAGAGTTGAGAATTGAGAGTTGAGAGTTGAGAATTGAGAATTGAGAATTGAGAATTGAGAATTGAGAATTGAGAATTGAGAATTGAGAGTTGAGAGTTGAGAATTGAGAGTTGAGAATTGAGAGTTGAGAATTGAGAATTGAGAATTGAGAATTGAGAATTGAGAATTGAGAATTGAGAGTTGAGAATTGAGAGTTGAGAATTGAGAGTTGAGAATTGAGAGTTGAGAGTTGAGAGTTGAGAATTGAGAGTTGAGAATTGAGAATTGAGAGTTGAGAGTTGAGAGTTAATGGAGAATGGAGATTTATAACGTGAATGGCGCTCTGGTGGCAGTTCATAATGTTTCAGACAGCGCAGACGGCGCAAGCATTACAATCAACATTGCATACCTTCCCGCAGGCGAGTACATTGTGAAAGTAGGTGGTTCGGCAGGCTCACCAACTAGGACAGCAAAAGTGGTGAAAAGATAATTTACAATGAATAATGAACAATGTCTATCATATCC
>BNXT01000489.1 GCA_025999775.1 Bacteroidia bacterium
TATGTATTCTTTTATGTTGTAGTGAAAATGTAAAAGCACAACAGGAAGATGTAGATATAATCAACGAATTGATGGAATTAAGAGATGAAATTTTGTCTGAATTGGAGTCCATTTCAGGCATAACTCTTTTGCTGAGCAATAATGTAGAGCACCCAAATTTGAAAATGTCGCAAGCTGAAAAAATTAAGAGGCACTTAGCTGTTATAAAAACGAAAAATGCTGAACTACAAAAAGCATTCAATAAAAAAGATACAGAACTAAAAAAACGAAATAAAGACTATGATGAACTGCAAAGAAAAATAGATGTCGAGTTGGGAAAAACAGCACAAGCATTGGGCGATATCAAAAACCTGCAATCTATGAACGAAGCACAGAAAAAAGAAATCACTAACTTACAAAAAGAAATAGAATCGTTACAAAAAGAAATTACAAGGTGGCAAAATCATAATGAAGGCATTTTGAAAAGAGCAAATGACAGTTTAAAAGCAGGCAATTACAATGCAGCAATACACCACTACACTGATTATCGTGACGAAAATGGTACGCAAAATATAGATGCCCAGATTGACATGGCAAAAAAATGCCAACAAATTCTCATTGCTGCCGATGATTGGTTTGCCAAAAAGAACTACAAAAATGCAGCAGAAAAATACCAAGCCCTGCTTGCTCTCAATCCCAGCGATCTTCACGCCCAAAAACAATACAAGGACTGTGCAGAAAAGAATAAATCCAAAATTCATTTTGGCATTAAAGCCGGCTTAAACCTGACCAATATCTTCAACAGAAAATACATTAATTTTTCACCCCAATTAAAACCCGATTTTCATGCAGGAATTTTTGTCAATCTGCGTGAAGATGGTTGGGGCTTGCAGCCAGAACTGCTGTATTCCCGTGCAGGTTTTGAAAATAACGGCAACGCTATAATTTTCAATTACATTACTATTCCCGTGATGGTTAAACTTTACTTCGGGGATTTCAACTTAGAACTTGGTCCTTATGTCAGTTATTTGGCAGCAGTAAGTCCGAGTTCAACATTAATAACAATCGAAGAATCCGACTTTTATACCAAAGTGGCTGATATTAAACTTTCGGATTTGAAAAATGGGGCAGATATGGGTGTCGCTGTCGGAATAGGGTATGATTTTGATTTTGGATTAACAATAGGCGTACGCTACAATCTGGGATT
>BNXT01000490.1 GCA_025999775.1 Bacteroidia bacterium
CAATATATGTGGCGTGTCACAATTTCTGCAATTCTAAATTCTCCACTCTCAATTCTATTGATATGAATGCCCTACGGGCAAAATAGTCCGTTAGGACTTGCATATCAATAGAACTAAACATCTGCACAACACCCGTTTTTCCCGGTAGGGAATACACAAAAACGACAATTTGAAAAGCACCCATACGACAAGGAGCACATCAAACGCATAGATGCTTACGCACGTCAGATTGACAAGATATATCAGGCGGCGGTGCGTGAGGCGGCATTACTTGGGTTGTCAATATATGATTTTAACGACGGTAAACCCTTTAATTTTGCGGATTATCCAAAGACAAAGGAACGCTTGAACAAACTAATTGAACGTATCAGAGAGAAACAAGAAACGGTTATTTTAGATGGAATAAGCGCCGAATGGACTTTGGCTAATGCAAAAAATAACGTACTTTGCGACCGTGTCTTTGGCGACAACAAAGGCAAGTTAAGCAAGGCACAGGAACGACAATATTACAGCAACAACGACAAAGCAAAAGAGGCATTTACAACAAGGAAAACGGCGGGGATGGACTTATCGGATAGGGTCTGGAAATATACAGACCAATTTAAGTCCGAAATAGAGATGGGGCTTGATATTGCATTGCGGGATGGTGTTTCCGCCTCCCGTATGGCAACAGAACTAAAACAATACCTGCAAAATCCCAATAAGCTATTCCATCGTGTAAGAGACGAACACGGTGTATTGCATCTATCCCAAAAAGCGGAGGCATACCATCCGGGTCAAGGGGTTTACCGGAGCAGCTACAAAAATGCCATGCGGCTTGCACGCACGGAAACCAATATGGCATACCACGCAGCGGACAATGAACGATGGCAACAATTGGACTTTGTATTGGGTGTAGAAGTACAGCTATCAAACAACCATCCGGAGGCGGATATATGCGACGATTTAAAGGGTAAGTACCCAAAGGATTTTAAGTTTGTAGGTTGGCACCCGCAGTGCCGTTGCCATGCCGTACCGGTACTAAAGTCGCAGGACGATTTCATGGCGGAGATTATGGGCGACAAACCTGTTTCTTCGGACGGCGAAATTACAGATCTACCGAATAATTTTAAGGAGTGGGTCAACAAGAACGAAGACCGCATCGCCAAAGCTAAAAGTTTGCCGTACTTCTTGGAGGATAACACT
>BNXT01000491.1 GCA_025999775.1 Bacteroidia bacterium
CGATAACTGAACGCCGGCTAAGATATTCCTACCTGTAGTGATTCTGTTTGCGCCAACGCCGTGAGCCAATCCGGATTCCGGTTCCAACTCACGAAGATCCCTATTATACCATGTGAACGCATTATCAACGGATACATAAAGTCTTGCTTTGGACAAATTCAGTTTCTTTGAATACGTTTTTGGTACCGTATAGCCTAAAGTAATGTTTTGGCAACGCAGGAAGTTCTTACTTGTGATATATTGGGACGAAGCGACTGAACTGGGTCCTGTGCCAATGTTAACTACCGTCGAAAGCATCGGTACACGAGACTGATCGCCAGGTTGTTGCCAACGGTTATCAAACGCAAAGTAGCGCATATTTCTAAATGCTGTCGAGCCGACTTCATACCATGCAGCAGAGTTGTTATAGGTTAACCCGCCAAGTGTGTAGTAGAACTGTGCCAAGAAATCGAATCCATAAAAAGTAACCTTTGTATTAAAGCCACCATAAACTTTCGGATCGGATGGTCCGATAAGTTGTTTGTTAGTTAGTGCGACGGCATGACTATGTGTTAGCGAGCCGTCAGTAAGTTCAAATAAATTAGATCCATTTGAAGGATCAACACCTGCCCATTTAGGGGCAAACAGCGTATAGTACGGCATACCTTCGGTAATCATGCCGGTGTTCGTCGTAAACAGTGTATCACCACCCAGTCCCAAATCAACGACCTTGTTCCTGTTAAACGTTGCATTGATGCCAAACGACCATGTTACGTCCTTTGTACGAAGCAGCATAGCGTTAAGTTGAACTTCGACCCCGCGGTTACGCATGGATGCCCAGTTTGTTAGGATTGATGTTACACCAGTTGCTCTGCTAAGAGGATAATCATAGAGTAAGTCTTTAGTAAGTTCATCATAAATATCAATTTCAGCGGAGAAACGATTTAAGAATGCCGCTTCAATACCCACATCAAACTTGTCTTTTACTTCCCATTTAATATCAGGATTTCCAACGCCTGAAGGATAAATACCGGATAGAGCGCCATAAAGAACGCCTGTTCCATAAACGGATTTATAGCCATACCAATCACTTGGTTCGTTACCGGTGGTACCATAGCTTGTACGTACGGTCAGGTTGTCTAACCAATTCTTTGTACCTGCCATGAATTGTTCTTGACTTACGCGCCATTTAGCGCCCAATGACCA
>BNXT01000492.1 GCA_025999775.1 Bacteroidia bacterium
GTTATAAATTGTCGGTATTGGCAAATGGCGGAACCTTAGGCAGCATGCGTTATCGTTTACCTACGGAAGCGGAATGGGAGTATGCCGCTAAAGGCGGACAAAGCACGCATAACTATACTTATAGTGGAAGTAATACGATAGGGAATGTAGCTTGGTATGATGGTAATTCAGGAAGTACAACGCATCTGGTAGGAGGAAAATCTGCCAATGAGTTGGGTATTCATGATATGAGTGGGAATGTGTGGGAGTGGTGCAGTGATTGGTATGGGAGTAGTAGTAGTTATCCAAGTAGTACGAGTAATCCTACAGGCGCTACTACAGACTCCTACCGCGTGGTTCGTGGCGGCTGCTGGCACAATGGTGCGTCGTATTGCGCGGTTTCCTATCGCACCGGCGTCACGCCAACGTCTCGCAGCAACTACGACGACGTAGGGTTCCGGTTGGTTTTGGTTCCATAGTTTAGAGTGCAAAATAGAGCGTGGAGTGTGGAGTGTGGAGTGTGGAGTGTGGAGTGTGGAGTGTGAAGTGTGGAGTGTGGAGTGTGGAGTGTGGAGTGTGGAGTGTGGAGTGTGGAGTGTGGAGTGTGGAGCGTGGAGTGTGGAGCGTGGAGTGTGGAGCGTGAAGTGTGGAGTGTGGAGTGTGGAGTGTGGAGTGTGGAGTGTGGAGTGTGGAGTGTGGAGTGTGAAGGGTGGAGTGTGGAGTGTGGAGTGTGGAGTGTGGAGTGTGAAGGGTGGAGTGTGGAGTGTGGAGTGTGGAGTGTGGAGTGTGGAGTGTGGAGTGTGGAGTGTGGAGTGTGGAGTGTGGAGTGTGGAGTGTGGAGTGTGGAGCGTGGAGTGTGGAGTGTGAAGTGTGGAGTGTGGAGCGTGGAGTGTGGAGGGTGGAGTGTGAAGTGTGGAGGGTGGAGTTGCGGAGTGTGGAGTTGCGGTCGTTGAGCGTAGCCGAAACGACAATGTGAATTCCCTACGGGAATTTTTTGAGAGGCTATCATCTGTTTTCTATTGATATGAATGCCCTACGGGCAAAATAGTCCGTTAGGACTTGCATATCAATAGAAAAAGCATATCATCCACACATTGTAGCCCGTATGGCTTTCACCTTATTGTTAGGTATTATATCAGCAGGGGATTGCGGGTCAAGCCCGCAATGACGATGTGTTTCATTGTAGGGGCGGGTTTCAAACC
>BNXT01000493.1 GCA_025999775.1 Bacteroidia bacterium
TGGAACATCGGTCGCAGCTCCAGCGTTCCCTTTGTTATGCGGAACGCCCGCTCTACCTGCCACAGTTCGCTATATTGCTCGTAAATTTGCTCCGCAGAGAGTTCGGTATTAGTAATATAACCCTTTAACCCGTCCCAACGCTCGTCTTCCCTGATTTTATCGTAATTGATGGTCGCTTTTATATCATCGCTTATTTCCAAAAACTTGTTGTACCCACGCTTATTGACCTTGTCCTTTGTTATTGAACCTCTTTTATACTCTTTTTCAAGCCGTTTTATGCCCTTGTCGCGATTGTTGCGGTCTTTCTTTGCCCTGTTTTCAGCATAACCGACAATCAGGCGGGATGTCGCTGTTTTTTGATATTCATAAAACTTGCCGTCTTCTTTTTCCAACGATAAAATCCATTTTGTTATCGGTTTACTTTCGTTTTTTATTCTTGCACCAAGAATATAGTTGTGATTTTTCTGTTCCAACAGAGCAATATTGTCATTGTTCATCAGTCCCGAATCGGCAACAACAACAAAATCTTTCAAATCAAATTGCTGTACAAAATTCTCCACAACAGGCAACATCGTATGACCTTCATACTTGTTGCCCGCATGGATGGAATAGGCTAATGGATAGCCTCCTGCACTTACCAATAAGCCCAATACTATCTGTGGCTGGGCGTGTTTCCCATCCTTTGAAAAGCCTGTTTTACGCAGTTCATCGGCAAAATCCGTTTCAAAATAAAGCGTCGTTACATCGTAAAACACAAGTCCGATTTTGCCTCCCAATATCTTCCGCGTATGTTCAACGCTGATTTGCTGGACGATGTCCTTTTGCGTGTCGTGTAATTTATCCAAATAACGATAGATTTTGTGCGGTTCCACATCTTCATCATAATACGACTTCAAGTAATCAACCGTTGCCGCCTTGCTGTGTGGTTGGCAAATGCGCGATACAACCAAATGTTTCAATATCGCATCGTCAATCTTATCAAACCCAACCATCTGAAATACATGGTTTAAGATTAGTTGTGTCCCATTGAGCAGTATGTTCTCAATATTGCCCAATAAACGCTCTGTAACTTGCTTCTCTTCCTGTTTGCGGGTATGTTCTGCAAACATATCTCGTTCGCCAACGTACGCTGACAGCCATTTTTTGCCGTCCTGATACAACTTTTCTATCTCTGACGCAT
>BNXT01000494.1 GCA_025999775.1 Bacteroidia bacterium
ATAATCAATACCTTGGTCAATAACTAAATATGCAGAGTAATATCCTTGTTTTCCAAAGCCTATTTTATTCAAAAAAGTGAGGTCTTTTACTCTGCCATCTCTGATCGCTGCATTTGTTACTTTTTCTAATGTCATGTCATATCGAGTGATAGCTTGATCTGTATAACCAGGGTTTAATCCCCAAAAATTACCATTATCTTTATCATCCAAAGCATAACTATAACAATTATTTGTGAGTTGTTTTGTCGGGTCAAAATCAATTATGTTTCCATATCCATCATAATATAAATTTCCCCCATCGTTCCATTTATCTGGTTCATAAACAGGATTACTTTCCCATGCTCGCGAATTGTAATACCCGCCTATTCCATAATCCCAACCACCAGAACCATATCCAATATTTAGACCTATTCCAATAGCATCATTTCCAATGCTAACTCCTGCGCTTACTCCCCAATTCCATCCACCATTTTCACCATAGGTATAAGAGCCACTTGCGCCAGCATTTAACAACCATAAGGATGCATACACTCCTGCATTTGTGCTTGTGCTAAAAGAATTAGACCTAAACCCATAATCTAAGTTTTGACTCACTGTAACCCCTGAACCCAAACCTGTACCGCCCACTCGATAGTCTACTTCGCCATATACTCCAGCAGAACCACCATCACGCCAACCAATATTGATTCCAAATCCCAACGGTATTCCTATTGGAGTAAAATTAAGTCCTATACTAAGCCCATTTCTACTTATACTCCAAGTAATAAACTCCCCATCCGGGTCAATATAGGTTAATGGATTATTTCGTGCGTAGGTGTAGCGGTTGAAGTCTTGGGTGTAGGCGCTGTTGGGTACGTAGGGGTCGGGACTGAGCATGCGCCCGATGGCGGGGTCGTAGAGGCGACCATTCATGTTGATCAATCCGAACATATCCAAATGCTCGTGCCCCGTATAGCCACGTGTGAAGAGCGCTAACAAGTGCGCCCCATCTCTCAATGTTGTGTTGGTGTCAAAGTAAATCTGCACATTGCCAACGCCATACTTGTAGCGTCGTCCCCATGCGTCGTAGCCAAAGTATTCGTAGTTAACAATATCACGCCCGAATACTTTTCGCCGTTCGTATGTCGAACTATAACTAAAAACTATTATGTTTACGGATATTGATATCATCTTAAATC
>BNXT01000495.1 GCA_025999775.1 Bacteroidia bacterium
TAAAGGTGGAGACAGGTTTTTGTAATCAAAACATTACGTACAACAGTTTCAACAAGGTCAATGGGATAGTGTACTCAGGATGTGTAGGGGTAGAAGCGAATATGGAGGATGAGGTGGAAACGGAGGGAGATAGTTATGCTTTGTCCATGTCGTTTGTTTACGGGCCAACGCACGAACGGCGAAAAGTGTCGGGGCATGATATGCTAAATAACGCTTTTGAGCGGTACTACTCTACAAATTACGAGCGGACGGTGTATAGCGGTACGGAGGTCGTTAAGGAGTATATTTTTTCGCCCTACGGATTAGTAGCGATACGCAATAATGGGGTTATCAAAGAAGTAGCGACCGACCATTTGGGGAGTATCATAGCGGAGTACAAACCGGGCACGGGGTACGAGTACTTTGGCTACGATGCGTGGGGACGGCGTTACAAGTATGGCGTTGGCAATGTGCAGATTTATTTTGACACCAACACAACCTTGCGAGATGGGGCGCACTTGTTAGCGCTCTTCACACGGGGTTATACTGGGCACGAACACTTAGACATGTTCGGATTGATCAACATGAATGGTCGCCTCTACGACCCCGCCATCGGGCGCATGCTCAGCCCCGACCCTTACGTACCCAACAGCGCCTACACCCAAGACTTCAACCGCTATACCTACGCAAGGAATAATCCATTAACCTATATTGATCCGGACGGGGAGTCGGTTACTGCAATTTTAGGCATTGCGAGTGCTATTTATGCCGTATTCTTTACTGATATAGGTTATGATATCCAAAAAACACTATCTCCGGTTGCTATTAAAATTGATTTTCGGATAGGTAATCATCAAAGTGGAATAGGTATAGATGTTTCAATTGGGATACCACAAGCAGTGCCTGTAAGTTACAGAGTACATGGCGGGGCTACTTATTTTTGGAGGTATGAAGACCTGATGGGAAACGATATGAGTGGTTGGGAAACCCGCTATGGTGGGGAATGGAGCATCAGTGGCTATATGGTTGGAGTTCCGCGTAAACTCACGTATGGCGGAACAACATTCAATAGCGAATGGAGCGGAAAACAAACAACTAATTTGTTTACTTATGGTGGTCCAGTATTTAACGTGAAATACGAGAATGATATGAAAATGAAATTTCACATGCCCGGCGTACCGCGAGGCGATGGCGACCG
>BNXT01000496.1 GCA_025999775.1 Bacteroidia bacterium
GGATTGGTACCGTGTGCCGAAGCAGGTATCAAACATACATTGCGATGGGCTTCACCTTGTGCGTGATGGTAGGCTCTAACGACCATCAGACCCGTGTATTCGCCCGCAGCGCCTGAGTTCGGTTGCAACGAAATAGCCGAAAAACCTGTGATAGTGCATAAAGCCTGCGTTAAATGGTTAATCATTTCCTGATACCCTTGCGCCTGATCTTTGGGAACAAACGGATGGATATTCGCAAATTCCGCCCAACTTAGCGCAAACATTTCTGCACCGGCATTTAATTTCATCGTACATGAACCCAATGGAATCATCGCTCTATTGAGCGACAAATCTTTCACTTCCAATTTCTTGATATAGCGCATCATCGCTGTTTCGGAGTGATAGGTATTGAATATAGGATGTTTTAGATACCCGCTTGTGCGCTGTAACGCTTGCGGAATAGCTTTTACTTGCGTACATTTTTCGGTACAACTAAAAGGTTGGTAGTCTTTACCTGCGGCTTTTGCCAAGACGGTCAAAATATCGTCAATATCTGTTTTTGACGTAGTTTCGTTGAGACTAATACCAATATGAGCGGCATCAATATAACGGAAATTGATTTGATGTTCGAGCGCTATGGTCTGCAAGTCTTTAGTTTGAACATTAGTCGGCAACTGTACATACAAGGTGTCAAAATGTGCTTCATTGAGATTTTTATAGCCATACTGCTTGATTGCTTCAGATAAGACGACCGACATTGTATGGATATTTTGTGCAATAGCGTTTATTCCTTGATGTCCGTGATACATTGCATAAAAGCCCGACATGACTGCCATGAGCGCCTGTGCCGTACAAATATTGGACGTTGCTTTTTCGCGTTTGATGTGTTGTTCGCGGGTTTGCAGAGCCATACGTAACGCTCGGTTTCCTTGTGCATCCACGGTGATACCGATGATACGTCCGGGCAATTGGCGCTTAAACGTTTCTTTACAAGCAAAGAACCCTGCACTGGGACCACCGTAACCCAAAGGAAGTCCAAAGCGTTGATTAGACCCCAAAACGCAGTCAGCGTCCCATTCACCCGGAGGCGTGAGCAACGCCAACGCCATCAAGTCTGTCGCCACAGCTACAAAAGCATCATGTTGATGCGCCTTGCCAACAAAGGATCGGTAATCATTGACGGTACCTAATTGGT
>BNXT01000497.1 GCA_025999775.1 Bacteroidia bacterium
TAATGTATTTATGATACTGAAAAACCTCGTTTTTATAAATTCAAAAACAACACACTCTGATAGCGGTTTGGTATTAGAACCAATTATCCCATAAATAGCGATAGGGTTTATCCTCTTTTTTGTTATTTAAATTGTTCAAATCAAACGTTGCATAGAGCGCTTGTTCCTGATACATGGTTTGTTCGGTAAAATGCAGGGAAAAGACCAATTTTAAGTTTATAGTTGGGTTTTTGAAGAATACGATGTAGCAGTCGGTGCGATTGTACTCTTTGGATCGGTAAATAGGGTCGCCCCAATATAACGTATTGCCATGGTCATTGTAGTAATACTGTTGACTTCCGCCGATATAGTACGTATTGAACAGCCCTATCCCGCGATATTCTACTTTGAGTTCAGACAAAAGTCCCTGCGGTGTATGCCATTCGTCAATGCGGTCACGGGAGCGTTCCAAGCCGATTGACCACCCGATATTCAGTTCTAATTTGTCAAAACCTGTTAGTGTTGATAAATCAATACCTACCTGTGTAAGCGATAGTCCATTATCGTGTAAGGCATCATAAACAATAGGGTCTAAGAGGCTTGCAAAATGGAACATATAGAAAAAATGCTGTGCATAGAGCATCCCGAAATTGTAATGTCCCGACCATCCCATAAAAAAGGCTTCTTTATGTTCGCGTGTTTGCCGAGCCGTCCAATCAAGCCAAACATTGAAATAATTGGATTTTTCAGAGTAAATCTCCCAGAATAAGCCGTTGAGTAAGGGACGGTAGTTAAGAATAGAATCTTGAAAAAACATGCGAGGATAGTGATCTAAAACTAATTTACGTGGAAACGCACCCATATAAAAGCGGAACGGCTTACCATAAAATTCGTAATAGACTATGGGATCGTAAAAATCAATGGCTTTTGTGCTGCCAAATTCGCGCATAACATCCATACCGGCGAAGACACGACGTTTTTCTCCAAAATTGATACCCAATTCAGGTGCAAGATGTATGCCTGCCATGGTTTGAGGCGTCTGTACCTGTGAGTGTCGAAATTCCGTGTTGTCAAAAAAAGAATGTACGCCGACTTTCCAAAGACGGTCTTGAGAAAAAACGGCGGTGGAAAAAAGTAGGAAGAAAAGTAGCAAGTTGTGTCGTTTGGTCATATATATGTCTTATTT
>BNXT01000498.1 GCA_025999775.1 Bacteroidia bacterium
TATAAAGCTTCTAACCCCGAAACCGAAAATTGTCCCGATAGACGCATTTTTTCAATCTGCATTTTTTCGATTTGCGACATTGCTAAATCGGATTTCACCTGACCCTTAACCATACCAGTCATTGCTAAATTCATAGAATCAGGTAGCATGGTGTTCAATTCTTTCAAATTCAATGCCAAATCCGTCGTTAGGTTGAGGTGCATATCCGAAAAAAGATGATCAACTCTACCGGCGATGTTTACAGAGGATTTTAGAGCTACTGCACTAAAGGTATTAATTTGTAAATAGGACGCTTTATCATCATACAAATCGGTATAGATATGAATATTGCCCTGCATGTTGGAAACAGGGCAGGGGAGAAGGTCGGCATACGTCAAGTGTCCGTCCATAAGTCGCAGTTGGACATCCATCAAGGGCATCGTCGTATCGTTGTACATCCCTTGTACATGACCCTGCGAAGATACTCGACCCTCTATATTGATACCTTTGAGATAGGACGTATAGGACGGCGGAACAAGGGTCAACAGATCTGCAATTTTAAACGTATTAAGTTGATACAAAATATCCATAAAAATAGTCTCGTAAGCGGTATCCATAGACATGTCGCCAGACAATTGTATAGGTAAATTGTTGAGTACGCCGGAAAGTGTGTCAAGATGAAATGAAAACGGATACAATACAAGATCAGAGACCACATCTAATTTCAGATTGGCTGCATTCAGATAGGGTTCGTGATCGTAAGCAAACGTCATCACAAAAGGGTCGGTAGTAATATCGGTATGTATAACATCGCCGACCATAGACCCTTTAATATTGCCTGAAAGCCCAATCAATTGGGTGGACATGACTAAATCATCATCAATGTAATGAATGGTCATGTTATCCAAGGTTATTTTATTAAAGTTAATAAACTTAAACAATTCGGATGTTGCGGTATCCGCTTCAGATACAACGGTTGTGGTATCCGGTGGAAAAATGTCAAGGTTAGATGCCCCAAACTCATTGTAGTAGAGACAAACAAGACCGTTGCGAAGGGTTATATCGTCAAGTATCAATTCATTACGTTTCCAAAAGGCTTCAATATCAATAATTACGCCCACTTCCTCCGCATTGAGCAGGGTGTCGGTAGGAGCGCCGTCTAAAGGACTAATGAGCGTCAGACCAT
>BNXT01000499.1 GCA_025999775.1 Bacteroidia bacterium
TCATAGCGGTTTTGTTCTTTGGTATTCAACAATATTGTCGGCAACGATATTCAGCACATCATTTGCACTATCTTCTTCGCCTACAATTTCATAAACTTTGTCCGCCAACCATAATTTCAATAATTCTTCTTGGTCGGTGTCCAATAATTCGGCAAGTTTAATTACTTGCTCTCGCCTTGCAATGCGGTCACCACGCTCAATTTTACAATACGAAGCGGCATCAATATCCAACGCTGCCGCCAATTTTCGCTGTGGCATTTGGCGTTCTTCGCGCAACTGTTTTATTCTATCATTGAACATCATAACTTATAATTTTAATGTCTTGCAATTTTTCGGCAAATGTACAACTTTTTTCGGAATAAAATATCTCTTTTCTTGAAAATTGGTTAACATTTCTTTTTGGCAGTGTTGTCGCTGGTTGGCAGTTGGGCTTTGGGTTGCCTATAACGTGTTAGCGGCTGGCGTTTGTTTTGCTTTTATAATTTGGCATTTCATAGAAATAAACATTTTCTCCGTATTCTCCACCATAAGCATTGTTGAATGCTTCTATACGAAAAATGCAATATTTATCGGGACGATTTTTTGGTAAATCAATATGAATTAAATAAGCCAATTGTCTGCGACCTTCTGCAAATTCTCTCACAGCTTGTACCGATTGAATTGTTACAGGAATATCATCGGCATAAATTTTAAATTCAATATCATCCGGTTCGGCAGAAATATCAACATCTTCTGTTTCTGCCTTATTTTTATCTTGCCACAGCTCATTTCCGTACGAAAGCATTCTTCCCAAACTCATTGGACGAGTGTAAATTATCATACTGGGATAGCTTCCATTTTCTTTGAAAACGGTTGTACCATAAAGCTCCAATCTATGATATCGAGGATTAATAGTTAAATCTTTGTCGGCAACAACATTCCATGCCCAAAATTCCAATTGCATATTGTCTTCTACAACTTTAAGTTGTCGTGGATATTCTTTTGGGCGAATAGCATAAATTGTCATGTATTTTCCTTTTTCAACATTCGGAATTGAATAATAACCATCGTTATTGGTATATGCTGAATAGGCTGTAGAAAAATCAGAATAAAAAACCTCAACTGAACAACTATCAATCGGATTTCCGTTAAAATCAGTAACACGCCCCGAAATTGTAATTAGT
>BNXT01000500.1 GCA_025999775.1 Bacteroidia bacterium
GTAAAATCTAAAGCCAAGTGTAATACCTGGGTTCAATGAAAAATTAAAAGCATTGTTGCTCTCTTCATATTTACTTTTGTTATATTCATTACTATTTTTTTTGTTTTTGAACGACAGGTCACCTGCACTGAAATTAATTGCACAGTTGTCTGTAATGTGATAATCAAAACTCAACGGACTGATAACTACACCAAATGAAGACAAATCTTTCTTCTCAGTTGTCGTAGAAGAACCGGATTTTGTCTCTTCAGAAGTTCCGCCGAAGCCAATAGGAATTGCCAATGACGGTGCCCAGACAAATTTCTCCGTAATTGGAGAAGAGTAATGCATCGTAGGCGCAATAGCGAACATATTGGTTGTGTTGGTTTCGGTAGAAGTAGATGTCCCCAAGCCTCCTCCTTCTTTAACCGATTTGTCCGACTCTAAACCAAGTCCCAAACCTATAGCCAATTTGTCGCTTACAAAATAAGCCGCCTCAACATCAATACCAAAATTGGTTGTTGAGGGCAACTTGGTCGCAGTGCTTGTACTTCCACCTGAGGCAGTTCCTTTTCCGGATGTTGTACCAAGAGAGAAACTTCCTCCCACTAAAATTTTTGATTGTGAGAAACCCAGCGTAGCAATCGCTGAAAATGCTAAAATAAAAAATTGTTTTTTCATTTTTTTTCTACCCATACCCTTGGGATTTATTTGTGCATCTGGTACGCAAAATTGTTATATCCTCTACTCTAAACGGCTTTTCGTGGAAAGTAACTCCGCCCGTTTTTACGAGTTTCTGCTCTCGCTGCAATATGATTTGAATGTTTTTGCAATTTCATTTCGCATTTTTTGGGAACAATTACGATTTTGTTTCATATATTGTAACGGTTTTCCCGTTGTTGGATTTTCAAAAATTTGGACATAAAAAAAGCATGGATATTCTCTCCATGCTGTGCGGTCGTAGTAAAAACCTTAATCCAAGAAAAGTAATACCCATGCTAAACACATAGGCATCTACTACTTATTCTATTGGATTGCTTTTTTGAAATTTACTACGTTTCACAGCATCTCGAATAATAGCAAACGCTATTAAATATGTCTTATTTTTTGTGCTTTAGCACACGATTCTTTTTTTATTTCATTCGCAATTATATTTATTTAAAAATTCGGTGCAAGGA
>BNXT01000501.1 GCA_025999775.1 Bacteroidia bacterium
TGTTAATTGTCTGAATCAGGATTTACAAGATTTTAGGATTTGCAGGATAATACAGAATTGAGAGTGGAGAATTGAGAAATTGAGACACGCCACATATATTGTTCATTAGTTAGTCATGGCATAGTAGATTTTGCGTTAATTTTTTCTTTTGTTACTTTTCTTTTGTATCAAGACAAAAGATAAAGTAAGAATAAAAGGCTATTGCGACAAAAGAAAATGAACGAATAAAAATTGTCTGAACCTTGATTTTCATAAGATTTTCAAGATTAACAGGATATGAAAATAATGAATAATGAACAATGAACAATGTGGGGAATTTCCTAAATTTCTACATTCCTCAATTTCTAAATTAAATTTTTTTTGTACCTTTGTGGCAGAGTAGTAACATAACTATCACCAAAACGAGTACGATAATGAAAGCAACTATACAAAGTTTTTCAAGTCATATAGAGGATTTGTTCGCAAAAATAGAAGATGTTCGTGAGCCGCTTGTGGTAGAACGAGACGGGGAGAATATGATTGTTTTGGCTCAAATGGACTACAATGGCATTATGGAAACGCTACTTCAAATGAGTTCTCCCAAAAATGAAAAAATGGTAGATGATGCCTTATTAGAACTTCGCAACGGTGGAGGCATTGAATATAAAATCGGGCAACGATTATGATTATGCCGGCATTTGGTCTCGCCGAATTACAGAAGAACACAGATTATTATATTATTGCGAAACAGACACATTGTACATCGTTTCCTGTAGATTTCATTATAGATAATAAAGTCCTGCCTTACAGGCAGAGGCTTCTATCGTTTCTACCCCCGCAGGCAACGCTACGCTCGCCTGCGGTTATGAAAATCCCGCCCATTCGGGCGATAGGTTATTAGTTTCGGCATAGTAGTATCCCCCCTTTCCAAATGGAGAGGAGACGGGGGTGTGGTAAACTGACATCACGAGCGTAGCGAAGTGATACATTACCGCTAAAAATCGTCGCACAAAACCCTGCAGCTTGCGCAGGGGTGTGCGACTGTTAATTGTCTGAATCAGGATTTACAAGATTTTAGGATTTGCAGGATAATACAGAATTGAGAGTGGAGAATTGAGAAATTGAGACACGCCACATATATTGTTCATTAGTTAGTCATGGCATAGTAG
>BNXT01000502.1 GCA_025999775.1 Bacteroidia bacterium
TAATTCTACGAATATGAATATAGTAGATCTGCGAGGAGATTTCCCCATATTGTCCGTTAAAGTAGCGGGCAAACCACTCATATATTTTGATAATGCGGCAACGACCCAGAAGCCGCAAGCCGTCATTGACAGTATCGTTGCATATTACACGCAATTAAACAGTAATGTGCATCGCGGCATTCACACGCTCAGTCGTGTCGCTACAGACCGTATGGAGCAGGCGCGCCGAAGCGTGCAAAGCTTTATCAATGCTTCGACCGCAGAAGAAATTATTTTCACACGCGGAACCACCGAAAGTATTAACCTTGTCGCTCATAGCTTTGCGGAGACCTTTCTCAACAGCGGTGATGTAATGCTTATTTCAGCGATGGAACACCACTCCAATATCGTCCCATGGCAACAAGCTTGCAAAGCTAAGAATGTTAACTTGGACGTTATCCCGATGCTACAAGATGGTACTTTGGATATGGATGTGTTAGATGCAAAGCTATCTCAACGCGTTAAATTACTTGCTATCACCCATACGTCCAATGTTTTAGGCACGGTAAATCCGATTAAGACCATTATCGAGAAAGCTCATCTATTAGGTATTCCGGTACTTGTGGACGGCGCACAAGCGATAGTGCATACTGCCATTGACGTGCAAGCTTTGGATTGCGATTTTTATGTGTTTTCAGGTCATAAAATGTATGCCCCGATGGGTATTGGCGTACTTTATGGGAAAACACACTACCTTGAACGTATGCCGCCGTACCAAAGTGGAGGTGAAATGGTGGAACGAGTGAGTTTTGAACGTACCACGTTTAATGAATTACCGTACAAATTTGAGGCAGGGACGCCCAATGTAGAAGGTATCTTGGCGCTTGAAGCCGCTATACAGTATTTAACAGCGCATGACACGGTAGCATTGCATCGGTACGAGCAAGAATTACTACACTATGCAACCCAGCGCTTACAATCGTTGGATTATATCGAATTTGTTGGAACAGCGCCTCATAAAGCGCCGATTATTTCCTTTAACCTCAAGGATATTCATCCGGCGGACGCAGGTTTGATATTAGATCAGTTTGGTATCGCTGTCCGTACAGGGCATCACTGTGCCCAACCTATCATGGATTATTACCAAATCCCCGGTACCATCCGTGCA
>BNXT01000503.1 GCA_025999775.1 Bacteroidia bacterium
TTATAGAATTAGGTTAATTTAGGAATTGTTTTTATAAAATTTTCATCGCAATCACCGCGCACGCTTCAGCATCCGCCAAAGCATGGTGATGATTGTGTAAATCAAACCCACAATGTGCCGATACAGTATGTAGTTGATGATTTGGTAGCATTTTACCGAAAACTTTTCGCGAGGCGCGGCAGGTGCAATGAAACATGTAGTTGGGATATTCCATGCCATAGACGGCGTGTACGGCTCGCAGACAGCCTTCGTCAAAAGGGCTGTTGTGCGCCACTAAGGGCAAATCTGCAATTATCGGCGCAATTTCTACCCAAACATCGGGGAAAACCCTTTCGTTTTGAGTATCTTCGGCTGTCAGTCCGTGAATTTGTGTATTCCAATACGAGTACCATTCCGGCTCAGGGCGGATTAAACGGTAAATCTTTTCTGCGATTTGACCGTTACGGACAATCACAACGCCTACACTACAAACGCTTGACTGTGCGTAGTTGGCGGTTTCAAAATCTATGGCTGCAAAGTTTTTCATATCTTGTTACAGTTAAACCCTATTGGCTGACTGTTTTTTGTCAGCATTTCGTTTTGACAATGAAATATAAGCGTTTCAAAAACAGGCTCTTTCCCTGAAATAATTGAATCCACCGTACATTTACGAGCAATGTTTTCAATTTGTCCGCCACTGAAATTGTAACGGCTCGCCAACTCTTCGGCTTCCTGTTTGGACAGCACGGGAATAATGGATTCCCAGATTGATTTTTTCGCATCCAAACAAGGTTTGTTGAACTCCACTTTATACAGGAAACGGCGTTCAAAAGCCTTGTCGAGATTTTGCGTAAGATTGGTAGTGGCTATCATTATTCCGTCAAGGTTTTCCATTTCTTGCAGAATAATATTCTGAATGGCATTTTCAGTTTTATCCAAGGAACGACTGCCTATTTCCTGTCGCTTGTTAATTACGGCATCGGCTTCGTTGAAAAGCAGAATCGGATTGACGAGTGTAGAGATACCGAATAGTGTAAAGAGCATCAGGAGTTCTGCGTTTGAAGGCTGTATCGGATTGACGAGTGTAGAGATACCGAATAGTGTAAAGAGCATCGGAGTGTGTGTGTTTTCTGGCTGTATCGGATTGACGAGTGTAGAGATACCG
>BNXT01000504.1 GCA_025999775.1 Bacteroidia bacterium
GCATACTCCTTGCACTAATCAAAGTAAATGTAAAGATTATGGGAATTTATTACCTGTATGTTTTCCCCTGTCTGTACCACAAAAAAATCTTTGTTCTCTTTCGCTAAAATCAAATAGCTATCTCTCGCTTTTTGAAGAATATTCCAGTCCTCACGTTTACAAATATTTAAGCCTTTTTCAGACGCTTTTTTCAATATACGTTCATAACATGTTTGCGGATTTGTATCTAAAAATATATTTATGTCTGCACGCGGAAAACTATCAAGTATCGGTTTGTAAAACTCTAAATTAGAGTTTAAAAGAGGTGAGTAAACATAATAATCTAAACAATATCTGTCAAAAATAATAATTTCATCAGGGTGTGTGTGTATCGCCTCAAGAACGTTATCCCATAAGTCTTGTAAGAGTAATGTCCCAACTATATTAGGTCCCCAATCATCCTCATAGTTTTTGTCAATTAACATACTTCTCTCACGAATTTTTCTTGTCAATTGACCGTTGAAATATGGATTCATTAGATAAACTTTTTTACCTAATGTCAGTAAAGTTCTTTTAAGTATTTCTGCTTGAGTTGACTTCCCTGCTCCGTCCAATCCGTACAATGCAATTATCATTATCTATACTGTCCAAGTTCGTAATATTCTATCATTGGCCAAGTAGTACAATCTGTACAACATGGGCAATGTTTGTTTTTACTAATCGGCAATATTGACTCGTAATTAATATTGCCAATTGATTTGTTAGCATATATGCAAGGGTAAATTTTGCCATCCGTTTGGATAAAGGCAAAAATATCTCCAGCGATACAGTTTTGTATTCGACCATTATATTCAACCTTACCTGTTTTTAAATATGATAAATATTTTAATAGGAATCTGTTATCATTACAGTTTTTTTCTATAAAGCAACAGACCTCATCAATTTGTTCGTTGTTCGGAATAAAAATATAATTGTCATTCTGATAATATAATTGCTTTATCAAAAATGATAAAAAAATATAATAATATTTTTATCTCTTTATCAATGACTTTATGTGAACACAATTGTAATACAGTGTCGTTAAATGGAACAAAAGCATTTGCAGAACATATCGGGGGCACATACAGTTTTCGTTTTTCCGAAACGTCAGAATTATATTATAAG
>BNXT01000505.1 GCA_025999775.1 Bacteroidia bacterium
ATGATTGTTTAAAAGGATTTACAGGCACTTATGTAAAGGCTTTAAACAAGTATATTGACGCAAAACAGCCAAGACAATTGTTTGTTATGAATAATACCAAAGAGATTACTAGTTTTATGACTGGTGTAATATATTGTGGAAGAGGATCAAGCAAAGTCATAAGATGGGATACCTCTTTTGGTATTAATTTAAGTCTCTCAGGTAATGGCTCTCTTTCTATTGGGCCTTACCTGCCCTCATCGTACAATATAGAAGATATAGACGTCTTTGCGGCTGTACTTTACAACGGACAATGGAAGGGTATTCGATTCTATAACTAACCAGTAGAAGGTTTTTATTACCAAATTTATTTTTATGAAAAAGACGCTAATTACTTTTTTCGTTTTATTATTATTGATGCGTAGCGTTGTATGTGCACAGATAACGAATAATCTCTTCGCTGGTGTAGAATTGGGTTATGGGTTGGTATTTGCAGAAAAAGGAACGCATAGTCTCGTGGATCCCAGTGCTCAAACGTATATGGAAACGTTCAAGTTTAGAGTGGACTATTTTATCACATATCAATTGGCATTGTGTGCAAGTATTGAAGCAACGCCCTATCAAAATTACAACATGATAGCTGTTCCACTGTCAATAGGAGTGAGGTATGATATGATGAGCGTACCTCGTTTGTTTTTTTATGCTGATGCAGGGCTACCTATTTCTGCGTCCACTGCATCTAATAATTTCTTCACAGGGTGGTTAGCGCCTTATGATATTGAATACAAATCAGGTTTTACCACAAACATGGGTGTCGGTTACAGAATAACCAAACGTAGTTATCTTGCACTCGGTTACCATCAATTTTGGCACACATTGTCAATCAATCCGATAAATGGTACACCTGGTGACAGGTTCTCCGATAAACGCTCAAAACATGCTGTTCTTTTGCGAGCGGGAGTTGTTCTAAATAAAAAAAAGTATCGCCCTATAAACGTAAACAAGGGTCTGACTGCTTCCCCTGAGATAGACGTTCCTAAATCGTCGTCAGCCCCCTATCGTAAATCATTTATTTTTGAATTGGGCTTAGATCACGGCTTAGCGTTCTATGACAAAGGCGATGTTTATACGGACAACATATCTACGAAGATGAATACCGAT
>BNXT01000506.1 GCA_025999775.1 Bacteroidia bacterium
CAATATTTTTGTGTCAAAAAAAGGCTTTTTACGACTATTGCGCCTGATTATAAAGTATGTGCACCATATACTCGTTCCCAAAATCAAAATACCGATGAATAATTTCAGAAAAAGAGCATTGATTGAGAAAACATCTATTTCTGTGAGTAGTGTTTCTTGTTCAATCCTTAACACCATTGACGGCAAAATACCAGCCAACCCATAAATAATAGGCATTATCGTAAAATAGTACCGATTGTAACGTGATAGAGCATAATACAAAAGTATTGATAGACTATTGTATATCAGATATACGATGCAGAGGTACAGAGCTATCTCTATCCATAGTTTTGCAGAGATCATCACAATTATTATCATTGTGATAAATACCAACAATTTGGGTCCCAATAATTCGGTAACATATAAAAATAAAAATCTTTTAAAACAAGAAACCGGAGATACCAACAAGTGTCCATAATCAAGCGTTATACGTTGACGACACCTATATAAATCAGCACCCAAAAGCATTGTTACTGCAATAATGATGTGGGAGAAAATTGATATTGACTGATAGAACATCCAATAAAAATAAACCAACAGAGCTAATAATAATAATAGTAGCCATTTATAGCGAAATCTTAGTAGTAGGCGAAAATTATAAAATCCAATATTTGGCATAGTTACAAAATTGAAATTAAAACTACTCTATTGCATCCCTATTAGGGGTTCAATACAATAACTATTGAACCCCCGATAAAGAAGACATTTTTTACATTCGTTTAAAATAGACAAGGATCTCTTGGTTCAACTTTCGTCCACAATAATGTACATCCTGCACCGACGACAAAAGCTCCAACACCTCCAAAAATACCTCCTAATGCGCCCATTCCTAAACAAACTGCATCTTTAGCACTAACCATACATGCTCCGTTCACAACTTCCATTTGTTCCATATTTAATGTTTTCATATTACTCGTATTTTAGTTGTTTTTAAATTACGTTTAATCTTTGTTTTTTACGATGCTTTGCTGCACGCTCTCTTTGGATTTAAACGTTAGTCATCGGCGTTACTACGTGCAAGAGAGACAGTAGCAACGCCTGACGTGCCCAAGTTCGTTTTCCCAATTGACCAGATACGGTCGCTCGCATACAGATTGTAGT
>BNXT01000507.1 GCA_025999775.1 Bacteroidia bacterium
ATCAATATCATTATGTTTTTATTAGACATGACGTTGGCTGGGTTTCATATTGATCTAACCGATTATCTCGGACTACACTACGTTTTTTCAAAACATTTTTTTCCAACGCAGTATCTGACCTACATGTTTATGCACGCCAATTTTTCGCATATATTGTTTAATATGTTTGCGTTGTGGATGTTTGGTTACGCCTTGGAGAACCATTGGGGAAGCAAGCGTTTTCTGTTTTACTATTTGTTTACCGGTATTGGCGCCGGTATCATCCAAAATGTGGTGGTAGCGCTTGAGATATATCAATATATGAACAGCGGGATGCTTACGGATGTTTTTGCTTTACGACAGAGCGTTACCATTGGCGCTTCGGGGGCAGTGTTCGGTATTTTGTTAGCGTTTGGAATGACGTTTCCCAAAACCGCTAAATTGGTGGACGTTTTTGTTCTTTGTTATGATTGGTATCTACGGTGGTTTTTTGCATGTTGGCGTAGGTTATTTTTTGTTGATTGGCTTGGTTATATTGCTCAATTACGACCTTATGGAGAGCAATGCGCTCAAGAACTTTATCGTACTGATATATACGCCGTTCCCGATACTTCTTTTTATCTACGAAGACGTTATCACCATGCAGATGATCATCTATGGACTTATTCATTCTATCGGCAATGTTCTTGGTGCAATTTTAGCTGTTTTTGTAGCCTTAAAGAAGGGCGCCAGATTTATCCGCCATCTCATGATAGTTGTGATTTGTGTCATGGCATTACACCTGTTTGGCGTGTTTTAAACCCAATGGCATAGCGCCGGTTACCAAAACCGGTTGCTAAACTTCCGTATAGTGGTCGTAATAGTCGTGGCGATTATTACGCTTGTGTTTCCAATATAAGATGAGGATTATTCCAAACAGCATACCGCCCAAATGAGCAAAATGGGCTACATTCGAGGAGGCGCCATGGATGCCCGAAATCAATTCGATAACGCCATAGAGAATGACAAACCATTTGGCTTTAATAGGAACAAAGAAATACAAATAAATGAGGGTATTGGGAAACGTCATTCCAAACGCTAACAAAATACCGAACACTGCCCCCGAAGCGCCAATGGTAACGCTCTGTCGTAAAGCAAAAACATCCGTAA
>BNXT01000508.1 GCA_025999775.1 Bacteroidia bacterium
CGGTATAGGTGTCACGCACCATTACACCATCGGTTTCAACCCACCATTGTGTTGGTACATTGGTGCAATTGAACGTTTTGGCGCCTAAGTCGCAATTGGCTTCCACAGTAAACCGTAATCCGGCATCTAAAGTTGCTCTATCCGTAATAAGGATCTTATTATTTACATTAGAGACAGTGTTGGTAGTCCAAATTTGAAAATCTGCATCAAAATCTTCCGTATAGACATTCCATTCGCCACATATCTCCTGTACGGCAGTACCACCGACTTCGGGATCCTTGTTACAAGAAGTAAAAACTAATGCCATGCTCATAAAGAGCGCTATAAATAGTATTTTTGTATTCTTCATTGTTTCAGTTTTTTAGTTTTTCGTTAATGTTACAGTAAATAAGTAAGTATCGGCATCATTCATGCGAGCGCCCCAAGTGATTACATTAGATGCGTAACTTGCAAAGTCCAAAGAAGCGCCATCGCCCCAACCTCTACCAAGGTTGGTATATACTAAAGTAACGGTACCATCACTGGCTACCTTGATAACGCCTTCGTAAGCGTAGGCAACGCCATAAGCAGCGCCTATCCAATAATAGCCACCGAGGAAGTCTTCTACATAGTAGTTGCCATCACACAGTTTGGTTAAGGTTGTTTGGTAAGGACCTCTGTTAACGGTAGCTGTAGCTGTTGTACGAACGCAAGTCATGGTGTAGTCGCCGGATAAATCCGTAGTAATGGCATTGGAAACATCGCCTACCCACACGCGACGTGTCGCTGTGGCAGAGTAGTTTTGTTCGTTTTTAACCGTGTAGGTCAACGTATAAAAACCAACAACAGCGGTGTTTACGGCGCCTGTAACCGTTACTTGATTAGTTACATTTGTTGAGCCTACGGCTGCTTCGTAACCGGGGTCTGTAAAGACACCGCCTTGCGCAACACCTATAATGTCATCACCTAAAAGGGTTAAGATAGGGAACGTGGTAACACTGGATAATTTAGCGGATGCCTTATCTTCATCTTTTTTGCATCCATTCAGGCTAAGCAGACTAAATGCACATGCAAAAAGAGTCATTATATAAACTATTTTTTTCATTATATTTGTATTTTTTTGTTAAACATTAGTTAGCC
>BNXT01000509.1 GCA_025999775.1 Bacteroidia bacterium
TCATTCAGTTAGTCTTGTTCTTGCTACCATAAATAAGGTGTTGTCGTATATTTGTATTTCCCTAATAGGGGTGGCTTTGCGCTTGTATGACGAACTATTACTATTGTGCGTCGAGCCTTTGATACTCCCAACAAAACGCATATTCTCCATCTCTGTGCGTTCAAACATATCAAGCATGACCATTAGGTAGGCATTCCCTATGGAGTTCTTTAGTGAGTAAATATTTCCGCCTTCCTCCACTATGATATTCAGTAAATCCTCTTTGGTTTTGTGTTGGTTTACTAAATTTATTGTCGGACGATAGACGTAAGACTGGGTTTGATTATAGGTCTCTTCAATCGCATCAACGCTATTGACTATCATCTCTGCCTTACCATTTAACTCCTGATCAACTCCATCATCACAATCATGAATGTGGATAAGCATGTGTACATTAGGTGTCTTGTCAGATAAGACAAATTTGAGTTCTCGTTTGCCAACACCATCCACAGAACTTATATCGATCTCAACGACGACTTTGGTATTCGGGTTTTGCACAGCCGACAGCACCTTTAACGACACAAACATCTCTCCATGCTTGTTTTTTGCTGTTTTTACAAGTTCGTATTGGGCTGGTAATGATAGCGCTATTTGGCTGGCAGACCGAAATGTTGACTCGGCAACTCTATCAACCCTACTAAACTCCCACTCAATATCGTGCTGCAACATGTATGATATCAGCGCTACATAAGTGGCTTGTTGTCTGGCTATGGCGGAGTTTTGGAAGGGTAGTGAAACACCCACGTATTCACCTTTGGGAGGCTGTAAAAACCAATCCGGTACTTCGTCCACCGTTTCCGGTACGCCTTGTCCGCATACATTAACACCATAACAGAGTAGCAAGGCGACAATAAGAAATAGCTTACACCCATATAATGAAATAAGGCGATATGCGGGCATAAAACACGCCTGTATAAGAAAAATCATTAAAATTCCAAGAAAACCCTTAGAACAGCCTAAAAAGCGCCTTAAATGCGATTTTGCATGGGGGTGTGGGGGTAAAATATACCTGTATTAGCTCCATTTATAGGGCTAAATGCAAAGAGTTTCGTAAATTGATGTTTTGAGGTCATCAGATG
>BNXT01000510.1 GCA_025999775.1 Bacteroidia bacterium
TAGTTTGATCGGAGAGTTGCGATTTTACAGGGGAAATGGGACGTCATCACATAGTTTTATGAGCAATACGCGATGGACGGATTGGTTTGGACTTGATAATGGATGGGGTCATAATTCGCCGCGGATGCTAGGAGATGTGAATGGAGATGGGAAGCAGGATATAGTAGGGTTTAGTGAGGACGGTGTGGATGTATCGTTGAGCACAGGCAATGGCTTTGTAAATTCAGGATGCTGGCTTAATGGGCAATATGGCTATGATCAGGGCTGGCGTAGTGCGCAACATTCGCGACACGTAGTGGATGTGAATGGGGATGGGCTTGCCGATGTGTTAGGCCTTTCGGGTGGATCAGCGAACGTATATATATCGTTGTCTAATGGGACTGGATTTAATACACCGATAATATGGATAATGACAGAGTATTCTGGATTTACCGACGTTAAGGCGTGCCCGCGCTATGTAGCGGATTTTAATGGGGATGGGTTGCCGGACATCATAGGGATAGGGGTGTATGGAGTAGTGATAGCGCTGAATGGATATGGGAGTGGAATACAGGGTTTTCCGTCCACGATCAGTAAGTCGATATTTAATTATGCTTCGGGTTGGGAGTATTATGCTTCGGGTTGGGATGATGATTATTATGATGATATGAGTACGGTAGCGGACATAAATGGGGATGGACGTGCGGATGTGATAGCTATCAAGAAGGAGAAACAAAGGAATTGGATAGGCGTACATACTCATGATGTTTACACTCTACACTATGCGTTATCGAACGGCACAACGTTAGGCGACGATGTAACGTCGGTGGTACGAACGTTAACGACGTATGGACTAACGAAATCACGTCAGTACAATTATTTTTTTGAAGATGTGAACGGGGACGGAAAAGCGGATTATATCTTTACGGGCGAGGTCGGGATGGCAGTATGCTTAGCGACGGGTAATGGCTTTGCAGCGGCAGAGCAGTGGACGACGTACTATGGAGGTGATAGTGAGTTTAAGGACGGAAAGTACAAGATGCGGATGTCGGACGTGAACGGAGACGGATTGAGTGATATAATAGCGTTTACGAGCAGTGGAGTGCGCGTATTATTGAGTACGGGACATAGTTTTG
>BNXT01000511.1 GCA_025999775.1 Bacteroidia bacterium
CAACCGTATAACAACATATAACTATCTATAACCATTTATAACTACTGTATCACTACTATTCCCTGTCTTTTAACCCTTCTTCAATATCCTCAATGCTGGGTAGCGCCGATTTGTAATTTTCGGGCAACAATTTTGACAACTCGTATTCGGACACACCTATTGGCTGGCTGCTGCTTTCCAAAGCGTACTGTGCTAATACGTTATCCTTGGTTTTACAAATCAGTAACCCGATTGTGTCATTATCCGCCTTATCGCGCATTTGGTGGTTGATCGCCGAAACATACGCGCCTAATTGTCCAATAAAACCTGCTTCAAATTCACATGTCTTCAATTCTACCACCACATAACACCGCAGTTTGAGATGATAGAACAGCATATCAATAAACAGGTCTTTTGTACCCGCCTTTACTAATATTTGCCTACCAACAAAAGAAAAACCTTGTCCAAGTTCAAGCAGAAATTTAGTAATATTGGTGGATAAGGCATTTTCCAATTCCCGTTCTTTGTAACCTTCGGTAAGTGTCAGAAAATCAAAACTATATGGGTCTTTTAATGTTTCCCGTGCCAAATCGCTTTGTACATCGGGTAGCCATTTTGAAAAATTATTAACTGCTTTGCCTTGTGATTCATACAATCCTGCTGACATAAAATTCATTAGCATTGCTCTACTCCAACCGTTTTCTATGGTTTTCTTTACATAAAACAGAGCTTCTTTAACGTCTTTGCACTTAGAAATACTTTCCACATGATGTCGCCATGGAATTTGAAAAATCGGATGATTTTCTAAATTCGCCACAATTTGTTGGAAAATTGTAATATCTTTATTTTCAGTGTTTTGCAATTCGCCACCAAGTTGGTGGCTTTTTGTATCGTCTAATTTCGCACCAAGTTGGTGCAAAATTTTATCTTCTTGTATATAAAACAGATAAAACTGTTTCATATACTTTACATTTGTTTCCGAAAATCCATGCATATCAGGAAATTCTGTCCGCAAATCGGCGCTGAGTTGAGGAATGATGCCGCTACCCCACACCGATTCGGCTTGTTTAGCAACAATATCCGCCCCAATACTCCAATATAGCGCTATCATTTCGCTATTGACCCGCACAGCTG
>BNXT01000512.1 GCA_025999775.1 Bacteroidia bacterium
CAATATAACATTCAATAGATGTAGTTTCAAAAAACCAATAAAGACCATAGAAGCAATATGCAGTCCCATCGTTCCGGAAAATAGATCCATAAAAAAGCCAGTCACAAAAGCAACAATCTGTATAAGCCAATGTGGCTTGGTAACAGGCAAAATCAAAAGTGGCACAATGTAGATAAATGGGCATACGCTGGAACTGATGACAACTTGGTCTAATACCAAAATTTGTATCAAAAGAAACAGAACGATAAGAAATATCTGCCGGCTTACCTGTTTATTCATCGCTGTCGGTTTGAAGTTTTAAAAGTTGATCGTGTTCCTGTTTATCGAAATTTTGTACTACATAAACATGTTTTAAAGCATTGAAATTAGTAGAAAATTCGATTTCAATCTCATAAAAACTTTGATTTTTATCAAGTTCAATTTTAGTTACAAACCCAATCAAAATCCCTCGTGGAAAACTAATCGAATAATTACTCGTAGTAACGGTATCACCGATTTTAATATCGAAATTGGAGGGGATGTCAATAATATTTCCATAACGAAAGGAATGACCTTGCCAAACAAGCGTTCCGGAGGTATTAGTACGTTGAATATTAGCGCTAATACGGCTCTCACTATGTAACACCGATAAAATAGACGCATAATCATCGGATACTATCTTGACGATACCAACAATACCATCCGTGGAAATAACCGCCATATCCGGTTCGATACCTTGTTTGCGTCCTTTATTGATCCACAGATAATTATTGCTACGCATAATAGAATTGCGGACAACATCAGCGCCGACATAGTTATAGACTTGCCGATAAACCGTATCATTGACATAAAACTGTCTGCGATCAAAAGAGGTGTAGGATTGTTCTATTTGCTTACGTAACAGTGCGTTTTCTTCCACTAAGATGCGATTTGTAGTACGTAAATTGAGATAGCCAAAAATCATATTGCTACCTTCCGACACTTTTCCGGTTATAGCCGTACTAAACTGAGCCATCTTAGTCCCTTGGTATGCTTGACTATCCGAGAGCATCAAGAAAGCGATGGATTCAAGCAAGATAAAGATAAGCAGCGCGTTGTAATTTTTTAGGAAGAGCAAGAGGTTCTTCACAATAG
>BNXT01000513.1 GCA_025999775.1 Bacteroidia bacterium
AGGTAGCCCTTTGCTGCCGTCAATATGTTTCCAATAATATGGAACTCCTCCAAAAATCATATAGTAATCAAGAAGTTGTGTATTGTCGATTTTGATTTTGCGTTTCTTTGCATATTCGGCACATTCCTTCAATGAAAAAGGCTGTAAAGGGATTTGACAAGTTACACGATTGTGCAAACCTCCACGATTTTTTATGATTTTGTTAATCATCCACGAAGTTGAAGATCCGCACACGATTAGCAAAATATCTGATTTTGATGAGGCATAAGTATTCCACCAATATTCAAACGCCTGAATAAAATTTGAACCCATTGTGGCAAGCCAAGGCATTTCGTCAATAAAAATCACTTTTCTGCCTCGCTTTTTTGAATGCTCAAGTTGTTGCCGCAAAATTTCAAAAGCCGTTATCCAGTTTTCAGGAGTTGGCGTTACTAAATTGAAATGGCGTTGAAAAGCGTTTTTGAAATTTTCGAGTTGAATTTTTAAAGAAGCATTTTCGCTGCCGGAAAAATAAAAAGTAAATTTTTCTCTAAAAAACTGTTTTATTAAAAAAGTTTTACCGACTCTTCGCCGTCCATACACAGCAACAAATTCAGGTTCGCCCGAATCTACAATTCGTTGTAATAGTTCAATTTCGGATTCTCTACCAACAATTTCGTTCATATTTTGAAGTGTTTCTATTTTGCGGCAAAGATACAAAAAATAATTGATTACTATATGATTTTTGGAGGAGTTCCATATTATTGGAAACATATTGACGGCAGCAAAGGGCTACCTCAAAACATTGACAACCTGCTGTTTCAAATAAATGCCCAACTGAAAGACGAGTTTCATAAAATTTTCAGCTCTCTTTTTAGAAATTCAGATAAATACATTTCGCTGATACTTGCTCTCGGAGAAAAACGGAAAGGACTTTTGAGAGAAGAAATTGTTAAGTTTTCAAAACTTCCTGATGGTGGTGCTGTTACAAAAATGCTGGAGGAGTTGGAACAATGTGGATTTATCCGCTCATATTACGCTTTTGGTAAACAGCATAAAAATAGAACTTATCAGTTAATTGATTTGTTTTCATTGTTTTATCTTAATTTTATTCATAACAAAAGCAATAATGA
>BNXT01000514.1 GCA_025999775.1 Bacteroidia bacterium
GGGAGTGGGCGTTTTATGGCTGTAGCGGATTGACGAGTGTAGAGATACCGAATAGTGTAACGAGCATCGGGAGTTCTGTGTTTCAGGGCTGTAGCGGCTTGACGAGTGTAGAGATACCGAATAGTGTAACGAGCATCGGGAGTTCTGCGTTTCAGGGCTGTAGCGGATTGACGAGTGTAGAGATTCCGAATAGTGTAACGGGCATCGGGAGTGGTGTGTTTTCTGGCTGTCGCGGATTGACGAGTGTAGAGATACCGAATAGTGTAACGGGCATCGGGGATTATGCGTTTCAGGGCTGTAGCGGCTTGACGAGTGTAGAGATTCCGAATAGTGTAACGAGCATCGGGATTTATGCGTTTCAGTATTGTAGCGGATTGACGGGCAGTTTAACCATTCCGAATAGTGTAACGAGCATCGGGAATTTTACGTTTTCTGGATGTAGCGGCTTGACGAGTGTAGAGATTCCGAATAGTGTAACGAGCATCGGGATGCTTGCGTTTAGCGGATGTAGCGGATTGACTTCATTTAACGTAGGAAGTGGAAATAGTCGTTATTCATCTGAGAACGGCGTATTATATAGCAAAGCAAAGGATACGCTTATAGTCTATCCTATAGGCAAAACTGGCGCTTTTACTATACCAAATAGTGTAACGAGCATCGGGTATGCTGCGTTTTCTGGATGTAGCGGATTGACGAGTGTAGAGATACCGAATAGTGTAACGAGCATTGGAAATTCTGCGTTTTATAACTGCAGCGGATTGACGAGTGTTATCAATCTAAACCCTGTACCGCAAACCATTACAAGCGATGTATTTAATGTCCCCATAAGCAGTGATACCCTCTTCGTTCCCGCAGGTTCGTTGGCAGCCTACCAAGCCGCCAATGTGTGGAAAAATTTTGGTACGATATTAGAAATAGAAGATACGATACCTACTACCAACAGCGTAGTTTCTACCACGGAGGCGTTAGTGGTGTATCCCAACCCAGTCGTCAATGGAGAGTTGAGAATTGAGAACGAAGATTTGTTAATTGAGAATGGAGAATTGAGAGTGGAGATTTATAACGTGAATGGTGTCCTCGTAGGGGCAAGGCGCGCCTTGCCCCTACAGGGT
>BNXT01000515.1 GCA_025999775.1 Bacteroidia bacterium
TCCAAGCATGGAACAACCGCCAAGGTTGCACAAATGATTTCCGGACAATTAACCGGCAGTCAGGTATCAATCATTGACCTGAAAAAAGTGAAATACCCCGACCTCAATTCCTTTGACGGAATAATTTTAGGCACATCCGTTTATGCCGGAACATCATCAAAAACGATGCAACGTTTCTGTAAGGACAACATTGCTGTCTTGACGCAAAAGCGATTAGCGTTGTTTGTTTGTGGAATGGAAGCGGACACGTCCAAGCGACAACAAGAATTGACAAACACCTATCCCCAAACATTATATCAACATGCCGTTTCAACATGCTTTGCCGGAGGTGAATTTCAGTTCGAGAAAATGAATTTCTTTGAACGGGCAATTATCAAGCTCATTGCCAAAACGGATAAGAGTGTTTCGCAAATAGACGAAGAAGCAATCGAAAAATTTATTTCAGAGTTTTCTTTGCCCAATTAATTTGAATATGGATGCAACCAATGTCAAGTTTTGGAGTCGTTATGCAACGATATATGACTTTGAGATAAATAATATCAGCAAAGACGCATACAACGAAATGTATCGACTTATGTCATCTGTGTTGAAAAAAGATATGGATGTGCTTGAAGTAGCGACAGGTACAGGGCTTATCGCCACACACATTGCAGGCTACGTAAAATCCGTTATTGCTACGGATTTCTCACGCGGCATGATTGAAAAAGCCAAAAAAAAACCACGCCTTGAGAATTTGCAATTTTCCATAGAAGATGCGACCGCTCTTTCGTTTCCTAATGATAAGTTTGATGCGGTAATCATATCAAATGCCTTGCATATCATGCCGAATCCTGAAGCCGCTCTCGCAAATATCAAAAGAGTGCTGAAACCGAATGGTCTTCTAATAGCGCCGAACTTTTCACATGGACATCTCCGCGGGAAATCGTGGAATCTAAGCGCTGCCATACTCAAACTTTTTGGCTTTGTTGCCTATTCGAAGTGGCTACCTGCCGAATATGTGCAATTTATCTCGCTCAATGGCTTCTCCGTCGATAAGTGGATGGTGCTGAAAGCCGCTTTTCCACTTGTATATCTGCAAGCAAGAAACTTGGACTGATGGTATTTTCTATC
>BNXT01000516.1 GCA_025999775.1 Bacteroidia bacterium
ATTCAGATTTTAAATAACCATGTTCTAAATAAAATTCTAAAGGAAACGTTTCCATTACGATGTATAAACCTTTTTGTGGTAATTTGAAATTAAATGATGAAATATCAACATTAACCCAATTTTGCTTATTGGGATTCATTGCGACAATGATGGTATCTTTTGTTATTTCATCTTCAAAAAAAGACTTTCCGTCATAGAGACGTACACGGAATGGCATTCGTTTTGCTCCTTTTTCCGCATAATTGCCATCTTGCAATAAAACTCTTACTGTATGTATAACTCCTTCCTCGCCATGATTTGGAATATAAAAAGCGATTTTATGATTGGGAGGAAATAGTACTAAACTTCTTTTCTTGCGTTGTAAATTGCCTATTCTTACAAGTTTTGTTTTTTGTGGGTTGATAGTTACTTCACTTAGTACTATTGACTCGTCTTCAAGTTGAATTGCCGAAAACTTATCCACTTGTCGTATAGTTGTTCGGACCGTTTTGTAACCCATGGATGAAATAATGACAGAGTCCGAGCCTTGGCTGTTACCATACATAATTTCGACAATGCCCTCTGTGTTGCTCGTGAACAAAAAGATTTTCCCATTAGCATTAAGTTGTACGTGTACGTTAGGGATATTCTCGTTGTTTTTATCAACGATTTTGCCATTCCACGTAAAAACATTATTTTGGGCAGTTAAGTGAAATGCAAGCAATACAAACGACGAACAAATTAAAATCTGTTTCATTTTTTATTCAGTATAGGATGTAGGGAACACAATATTCCCTACATCCTATTAACGTTAACAATCAGCAATTACTGTGTGATTATGGACAGGTACCCAAAAAATGTGATATGTGCAATAATACGCGCATTGGCTCCATCCATAAGATAAAGCCGTTCCTCCATTTACACACGCATCTCCCCAAAACTTGCCCCCTTGAACGTTTGCTAATTGATCATTATTTAATATCTTTTTCATAATGTTTAATTTTTAAGTTAATTTTTTAATAAAATTAGTTTTGTAAAAGTGTTCTCTTAGTTTGCCTTGTGTGAGGCAATTAGCGCCTGTAGATCAGAGAAGCATCCGCAGGCGCTAAGCCTGTCGATGTTGTT
>BNXT01000517.1 GCA_025999775.1 Bacteroidia bacterium
TGTGCATGCGCTTGTAGAATAGCGGAGGTATCGCCATAACAGCGGATAAACTGTGATTGTGTGATGTGAGATTGCAAAGGCGCTGTGTAGGGCACATAAAAATCGCTATGTAACTGACACCCATTGTCGTCTCGTCCAAAGGATGCTGCTTTGGGCGTACACGTAAGCGGTGGCGTTGAACCCTATCTATACCGGTGGTCAAACATGCTTACCACTGATACTATTCGTAACTTAGATTCCGGTTACTACAGTGTTACGGTAACTGATCAAAAAGGGTGCCAAGTTCATGACGAATTTTATATTAAATTCCCTACACCGTTACAATCCGAAGTTTCGCAACTCCAATTCATCCGCTGTCATGGTGATACAACAGCCATCTTACGTACAAATGTACAAGGTGGTACACCACCCTATCGCTACCGATGGTCACATGGAGATACGTTACAACAAACCTCACGCTTACCTGCCGGAACTTATTCTGTAGCTATTACAGATAGTCTTAATGTCGTTTCATCCGCTATAATTACTGTCAACGAACCGGCAACGCTACAAATCAATATTTACGTACAAGAGGCTCTATGCTCCGGAACAGTAGCATCCATGCTGCGTGCAGACGTTATAGGTGGTATCGGAAACTATACTTACGCGTGGAGTAACGGTAGCACATCGTCTCAATTAAACGACATTGCCGATGGTTACTATCATCTTACAATCACGGATGCCAATGGTTGTACAGCCTCTAATTCCGTCACATTGACAAGCAATACTCTCGCTATTACCGAAACCTACATAAAACCGTTATCCTACACAGGTTCTGTTTTCGGGCAGTTAGCGCCTCAGCCCAAGGATGCTGCCTTAGGTATTCGTGTAACCGGCGGGGTTGCACCCTATTCATACCAATGGTCGTCCATGCACACCACCGATACCATTCGTAACTTGGATTCCGGACGCTACAGCGTTACTGTAATCGACAACAATGGGTGTCAGTTACATAGCGATTTTTATGTGCCCTACACAGCGCCTTTGCAATCTCACATCACACAATCACAGTTTATCCGCTGTTATGGCGATACCTCCGCTATTCTACAAGCGCAT
>BNXT01000518.1 GCA_025999775.1 Bacteroidia bacterium
TATCAATAAAAATTGGTAATCCATTGTCGGAAACATCATCAATAAGTATCATTCCCCAATCAGTATAGGTTTGAGAAATAACAGAACAAAACATTCGCAAAAATTGCGCATATTCAATGTTACGAACAACGCACACGATAACAAGTTTTTCATTTCGTTTTGGGATGGTCCAATCATAATATGAACCTGCACAATCAAATTCATTCTGCTGACAGTCGGGAATATATCCGCTTTCTGTTCTGTCTAAAATCGTTGTCCAAACATCGGCATTTGTTTTACGGTAGTTTTGTGGGTGGGTAAAAAATGAACGGCTGTCGCCGCCGCGAATGGAACAAAAATCGGCTTCTTTCTGCTTTTGGTGCATTGAACGATACCACGATAAAGTCCATTTGCCCGATTTATCCAAAGAATTAGGCAAAGGTCGCAATGATAACAAGCGTTGTCTGTGGAACAATCCCATTCTTACTTCGGGAACATATCCGCCATTTTCAAAACCAAAATACGGCTTAAAATCAATATCGCAATTTTGGCAGATATTAAAGCCGACAGATACAACTTTTTCGTTCTTTTCCATTTCGGAAACCATATCTTCCAAAAACGAGTGCGATAAATCTTTTCGGGCAATCATCACATCGGAATCCATTTGAAGAATATACTCGCCCTTTGCTTGTTCAAAAGCGTATAATTGAGGTGTTACCGGAACTCCGTTAATATTGTGAGTAGCATCAGAGGCAATACCAAACCAATAACTATTGACATTTGAAATTTCATCATCGGACAGGACTATAAATTTGTCAATTACCTGTTCGTCAATCAAGCGATTAACTTGTTGCAATAAAGTTTCTAATGTACCTTTGTTCGTATATTGTCGGGTAAAATCTTTCTCTTTAGTATCAACAGCAATTATTTTTTCAAGAAACGTGTCAGGTGAACTTAACTGTTTGATAATATGTTTTACATTGGCATAAATTGTTTCATAATCTTGCGAACAAGTTTTAATTATCAATGATACGGTTTTGCGGAAAGGTTTTGTTATAGGCGAGTTTTGTTCCGTTGCTGTAAAATCAAACCAATTTTTATCATTGAGACGTATAT
>BNXT01000519.1 GCA_025999775.1 Bacteroidia bacterium
TAGTTTGATCGGAGAGTTGCGATTTTACAGGGGAAATGGGACGTCATCACATAGTTTTATGAGCAATACGCGATGGACGGATTGGTTTGGACTTGATAATGGGTGGGGTCATAATTCGCCGCGGATGATAGGAGATGTGAATGGAGATGGGAAGCAGGATATAGTAGGGTTTAGTGCGGACGGTGTAGATGTATCGTTAAGCACGGGCAATGGCTTTGTAAATTCAGGATGTTGGCTTAATGGGGAGTATGACTATGATCATGGCTGGCGAAGCGATGAGCATTCGCGACACGTGGTGGATGTGAACGGGGATGGACTGGCAGATATAGTAGGTTTTGCGAATGAAGGAGTGAAGGTATCGTTGTCCACAGGGGGTGGCTTTAGTACGCCGGTAACGTGGACGAGCATGTATGCGGGGTGGACGGATGTGCAGACGTATCCGCGCTATGTAGCGGATTTCGATGGGGATGGATTGCCGGACATCATAGGGATAGGGTTGTATGGAGTAGAGATAGCGCTGAATAAGTATGGGAGTGGGCTATTGGGTTTTTATCTTACGATAAGCGCTTCAATATTTGGTTACACATCGAACTGGAATTATGATGCTGGGACAGTTTCGGATATGAGTGCGGTAGCGGACATAAATGGGGATGGACGTGCGGATGTGATAGCAATTAGAAAGGGAATACAAAGAAATGTGTTTCTGGTACATACGCATGATGTTTACATTCTGCACTATGCGTTATCGCAGGGAACAACGTTAGGCGACGAAGTAACGTCGGAGGAACGAAAGTTAACGACGTATGGAGTATCGGCGAAATCGCGTCAGTACAATTATTTTTTTGAGGATGTGAACGGGGACGGAAAAGCGGATTATATCTTTACGGGCGAGGTCGGGATGGCAGTATGCTTAGCGACGGGTAATGGCTTTGCAGCGGCAGAGCAGTGGACGACGTACGATGGAGGCGATAGTGAGTTTAAGGACGGAAAGTACAAGATGCGGATGTCGGACGTGAACGGAGACGGATTGAGTGATATAATAGCGTTTACGAGCAGTGGAGTGCGCGTATTATTGAGTACGGGACATAGTTTTG
>BNXT01000520.1 GCA_025999775.1 Bacteroidia bacterium
GTTTGTGATGTCGTTGTCCAACGCCACCCTGCGAAGTGATTGATAGGATTGCATCGTCATAGCCAAAGCAGGACACGCCTTTGGTCAGCGCTACGGCTATTTCCAACAGCGGCGGGTCTTGAATACTATCGCTCACCGTACTTTGACAACCGTTGGCATCCCGCGTGGTTACTGTGTAGCGTCCCTTAGGTATATCAAAAAGCGTATCATAACTGCCATAATGATCATTCCATTGGTAGGTATAAGGCATCTTGCCGCCTGTAGTCGTAACCCATATTGAGGCATCGCTGTAGCCGTAGGCGCGTGGCGGTGTAATATGCAATAACGACACCACCTGCGCAGGCGCATGCACGGTAGCTATTGCTATGGATGGACATTCCCGACGGTCGCTAATCTGTACGGTGTAGCTTCCCTCTTGCAAGTTCACAAAGCCCACTGCACGCTCTGAATTTTCTACTAACATTTGATCGGTTACACTTGAATGCCAGCTATATCGGTAGGGAGGCATGCCTCCGCTTGCGAAAGCTATCACTTCACCATCACTGTCATTTTTACACAGCAAATCTTTAACCTCCAACTTAATCTCTAATGAACTGGGGTCAAAAAACGGAAACATGGCGGATAGCGTATCGTTATTCTCTACATCTGTTACTTTGAGGTAATACAATCCCGCATCTACATTGGTCAAAACGGAATCCTCACCCATAAGTACCAAGGTATCGGTTATCATACGTTTGTACCATTGGTATCGGTAATCTTTACCTACACCGCCCAGAGCTGAGGCTTGGAGTTTGCCGTTGACATCATTGGCACAGGAGATAGAATCCACCACAGAAATAATAGGCTTGATGGGCATAATCAGTCGTCCTTGTGTGGTCGCCGTGCACGCATGCGCATCGCTGATGGTTACCCTATATGCGGAGTCTCTATCCGTTAAGCCCGTTATGGTATTGGTGTTCGGAAAGCCGTCTGACCACGCATAGTGGTACGGCAGCACGCCTCCCGATACCGATACATATATCCGTCCGTCGGCAAGTCCGTAATCGCTCGGCAACACCACGCTAACGCTATCCACTGTCAATACTGGCGGCTCC
>BNXT01000521.1 GCA_025999775.1 Bacteroidia bacterium
GACCCTTTAAAAAATAAGTGTTATGGTAAAGAAATCTCCGGGTGTTAACGGCGGATCCATGTCGGACATCTCGTTCTTGTTGCTAACCTTCTTCTTGTTGACGTCTTCTATCAACACGGATTCGGGTATCTCAAGACGTTTACCGCCACCGCTACCGCCAAATGCCGAAAAACCAGAAATTAAAGAACGAAACGTCATGACCGTGATGGTTAATTTTAATGACCAACTACGTGTGAGAGGCGAGAATATGAGCATTTTAGAATTAAAAAGAGCCGCTAAGGATTTTATCCAAAATCCTTATGGAGATATTCATAAATCCGAACTCGCTCCAAAAGAAGTTGACGGACTTGGTACGGTCAATATATCTAAAGGTGTTATTTCATTGCAAAACGATAATAATACCTCGTATGAGATGTACATTAAAGTACAAAATGAACTGACAGCAGCTTTCAACGAACTTCGAGACGAGTTATCGAAAGAACATTTTGGTGTGAAATTTAGTGACCTCACACAAGATAGCAAGCGGGACGCTATTCAGGAAGCTGTTCCGATGCGTATCTCTGAGGCTGAACCTAAAGATTATGGAGGAAAGAAATAATGGCACGATTTGCAAAAAACACAGTCGGGAAAGTTCCGGAAATTAACACCGGGTCAATGTCAGACATCATTTTTATGTTGTTGTTCTTCTTCATGGTTATCACCACCATGCGGGAAAGCACATTGCAGGTACGAATTAACGCAGCGGTAGCTACCGAAGTAACCAAATTGGAAAAGAAATCGTTAGTGAGCCATATTTATGTTGGCGTTCCTGTTAATTCTGCCATACTCGGTACAGAACCACGTATCCAACTTAACGACCAATTGGCGGAAGTAAGGGATATTCCCTCATATATCTTGGCAGAGCGACAGGCTCGTCCGGAAAGTGATGTACCGTTTTTGACAACCTCTCTCAAAATAGATAAAGCAACAAAAATGCGTATCGTTACTCAGATAAAGCAAGAACTTCGACAAGTGGGCGCTTTTAAGATTAGTTACTCTACAGCTAAAGGTAAAGCTATCACCGAATAGAACAACCTTTGGATGATCTAAATTC
>BNXT01000522.1 GCA_025999775.1 Bacteroidia bacterium
ACAGCAATGTTAAACGGCGATATTACATTTGTTGGTTCTCCGGCATATACAGAAAAAGGGTTCTGCTATTCCACCGCACAAAATCCCACAACGAGTAATACCAAGATTGTTGTTACAGGTACAGGCGCAGGCGCATATACAAGTGCAGTGACTGGATTGACTCAGGGTACGACCTATTACGTACGCGCTTATGCTACTAACACGCTTGGCACTGCTTATGGGAGTCAGGTTAGTTTTACGACTACAAGTACGCCGACTACGCCGACAATACCGGAGATGATCACTGTCCCTGGCGGTACGACGACGCTCAATGGAAGCAGTGTGAGTATCAGTACATTTCAGATAGGGAAGTACGAGGTAACACAGAAGCAGTGGTACGATGTGATGGGGGGTTGGTCACCCGCTTCTGCGCCTTCGAGTACGTATGGTGTGGGCGATAACTATCCGATGTATTATGTAAGTTGGAATGATATAGTAGGTACGTCATCGGGCGGCAGCGTAGGTTATACGGAAAAAGGCGTTACGTATTATACGAATGGTTTTTGTTATAAATTGTCGGTATTGGCAAATGGCGGAACCTTAGGCAGCGCTCATTATCGTTTACCTACGGAAGCGGAATGGGAATACGCCGCCAAAGGCGGACAAAGCACGCATAACTATACCTATAGCGGAAGTAATACGATAGGGGATGTAGCTTGGTATGATGGTAATTCAGGAAGTACAACGCATCTGGTAGGAGGAAAATCTGCCAATGAGTTGGGTATTCATGATATGAGTGGGAATGTATGGGAGTGGTGCAGTGATTGGTATGGGAGTACTTATCCAAGTGGTACGAGTAATCCTACGGGCACTACTACTGGCTCCAACCGCGTGGGTCGTGGCGGCGGCTGGGACGGTGGTGCGTCGAATTGCACGGTTTCCTATCGCGACTACGGCGCGCCTACGGTTCGCAACGTCAACGGCGTAGGGTTCCGCTTGGTTTTGGGTTCAACAGAACCGACTACAGAGATGTCGATAGTAACGACCACAGCAGTAACCAATATAGCAAATACGACAGCAATGTTAAACGGCGATATTACATTTGTTGGTTC
>BNXT01000523.1 GCA_025999775.1 Bacteroidia bacterium
TACGTCCAGTATCACTGCTACTGCAAGTATTGACAGCTATGACTTTCATTACTCCTGTGTTTTTCGGCGCTATGAATCGTTTATGAGGCGTAGAAGTAGTGGGTACGGTATCTATATAGGGCGCCCAGTTATAATACCATACATATCGATCAGCGCTTGCAATAGAGGGTTGTGATGATGTTACCGTATATTCTTGCGGTTCGTCTTCACATATAACCGCCGGTCCGCTAAGCGTCAAATCCTCCGTACCTGCCATAGCGCTAACCGCCTTTAGTTCTATTATTTCCGAGCGCACAGTTCCGCACATATTCCTTATATCCACGGTAAAAAATAAAGAATCGCCCATCGCAATATCTGCAAAGGTTGGCGCCACTAAACTCAACGTATCTCGGCTGTTATTCGTTGGATTGTCGAAAAATTTCCAACCATTTATGAAACCGCCTATTCCCGGATACGATGACGATAAAGATGCACGGCTACCACCAAATCGCCATGTTATTAGATTAACGTTTTCAATATCGGCTATAAACAGCGCCAAGGAATCTCCGGCACAGGGTTTTCTGCCGTACATCAGGCTCTCATGCTTAGCATCCCTAATCAACGCATCGTTAAAAGTTATCTTATCCCATACATATACGCCAATATATATCGAATCGCCTTTGCGCACATTGCAGCAGGTATCGTTTGTTGATATAACTTTTATTTGATCTTGCGTTTGTAGTTTGTTTCCAATCCGTATCTTTACACTATCGCCGGTCGGTGATTGATACGTGATATGCCATGATGTATCGGGCACTTCCCATACAAACCAAGTGGTTTGTTGTTCGACTGCGTCCAGCGTGGATTGTTGCACCACAAACGTCTCTTCACTGTATATACACACGGTATCTCCGGGTCTTGATTTAATTTGAGGTTTTCCGGGTTCACGGTGTGTAAACACCGGTAAGCTGTCCCATCGCACCTCGCGGCTAAGTTCGATATCACAATGTTCATGTAACCCCTTGACTTCAACTAATCCACTTTGTTTACCTGCCAGAATATTCCAATACATAGTTGACGCTATAACCTCGTCGCCTGTAATAGTATCTATA
>BNXT01000524.1 GCA_025999775.1 Bacteroidia bacterium
AGGGCATACACCGCACGAATCGGCTGTCAGACCATCTACTGTAGCATCGTCAAAATATTGTCGATTTTTACAATTGATATATTGTCCAAAAGCAATTGCCAAGGCTAATTTTTGAGTACCTTCGATGCCCGAAAATAGTTGCAAATGCGGGACACGACCATCTTCATACAGTCGGATGAGTTTATTGATGAGGTTGCGTTGCCCTATGACTTCTTTAAACTGCATTACAAGTCTGATTTTTGTAATTGTTTAAACCCTTCGCCCATGATTTCGCTACTGTCGATGACGTTCACAAAGGCATTTTTATCAATGTCGTAGATAGCATTTTTTAATTTGACCACTTCTCTACGGTCAATCACGGTATAGATGACGCGTTTATGAATACCGGAGTACATACCTTCGCTTTCGATTAAGGTACCGCCGCGTCCGAGAGTATTCAGGATAAATGGCTTTATTTCGTCGTACTTATCGGATATAATCAACATTGTTTTGTAAGTCTTCAGACCGTCCACCATAATATCAATCACCTTACTGCTGATGTAAAGTAATACCATTGAGTAGATTGGCAGGCGAATATCCTTGACGGCAAACAGCGAGGATAGCGTTACGATAGAGTCCACTATTAACACCATTCTTCCTAATGAGGCGCCGGTAAACTTGCTCATAATCATAGACACGATGTCGGTACCGCCGGACGTCGCATTGGCTTTGAATATCAAGCCTAATCCGATACCATACAATACGCCTGCAACTATCGTACTGATGATGATACCATCGCCATGATTGTCTTTAATCAAAGGTTCGTAACCCCATAGTGTCTCTGCAAACCACACAAAAATGAATATCAGTACAATAGAAAGCACCGTCTTGAGACCAAATTTAGCGCCGAGCACCCAGGTTCCTAACAGCAATAACGGTACTTCCATACAGATTGCCATCAACGATATTTTGACATCAAACATCGTGTGCAAAACATTGGCAATACCATATACGCCACCCGGCGCTAAGGTATAAGGATTGACAAACAGCACATCTGTAATCGCAAAGATAAACGACCCTATGACGATCAAAGAGTAGGGTACGACTACGT
>BNXT01000525.1 GCA_025999775.1 Bacteroidia bacterium
ATGTAAGGGTAAAAATTTGATTTAGATACTTGTTATTTAGCTTGTTTTTGTATTTTGAATATTTGTTTGGTAGCGCCATTCGTTACATGTACGATATAGGTACCTGATGGGAGCGCTTTTAGCGAGATTCGTTCTTGAGCGCCGGTGGCTTGTTGGGTTGCCCATTGTTGCCCTTGTAAGTCAAGAATACGGATAGTTTCGTTACCGGTCAATCCATCAATAGTTACCGTGTCATCGACAGGGTTAGGATAGATATTTACATGCAAAGGATTAGTTGCTTCGACATTGGTGGGCTGGGCGTTTTGAACAGTCCCTTTAGATACGACGAAATAGTCAAAAAGCATTATTTCATCGCGTAACGATGTAGAATCCAGCAAACTACGGTAGATACCCCACTTCGGACGAATGAAGCTATTGGAGCCACGAATAGTCATCAGGTTGTTGTTTTGGTACGATAAGATGGTTGCGTTGGTTGCAACATTAGTGATAAGAATATTGTAGGTTCCATGCAAAGAGTCAATGGTAATCTGCTCTTGTACGCGTACCCATTGCCCTTCAAAAAGCGATAAATTTGCCGTTTTGACCCTATCGGTGTTGTTATGGATTAATTCTACACGGTTGGGTGAAGCTTTACGGGCGGTGAGCGTGAAAAGTGGCATATCGTCATCACCGCCGACAGCTTTGATTTGATGTATATGCGTGAACCCGGAGGATGGTTTAAACCCGCTTGGAATCTTAAACTGCCACTCATAACTTACCGTATCGCCTTGATAGCCTTTGAGGTAAGCTGCCGAAGATTCATAAGTTTTTATCTCGTTACGTTGTCGGTCGAATTTTTGACAACGGTCATCATCGGGATGAACATGGATGTGAAAAGCAAACACATAGCGATTGAGCGTGGTATCAAAAACCTGCGTGAGATGGGGACCAAAGCCTGTATGTGCACAATCTGGCGGCTCGCAGGCATTCCCGCCAGGTGCAAAAGCAGCGTTTACTAAGGCGTAAGCGCTACCGCTACCGGTAGCTTCCAACCGAACCTGCGCTTGCACGGTTCCCACGCAAATGACCATGATTACCAAAATAAATT
>BNXT01000526.1 GCA_025999775.1 Bacteroidia bacterium
ACTTTTATGATAAGAATAACAACAAATGAATTAGAATCGTTTCGCCCATATCATCCGGGTGAACTTTTGAAAGATGAATTGGAATACCGCCATTTATCACAAAAAGCGGTTGCAAAGCAATTGGGATTACCCTATACAACATTTAACGAAATATTGAACGGCAAACGTCCGGTAACGACCGATTTTGCACTATTTATGGAAGCTGCTTTAGGCGTACCGGCGTATATGCTTGTAAGTATGCAAACCGACTACAATTTACAGATGGCAAAAAAGGACAAGTCTATTATCAATCGCCTTGCACAAGTCCGCAAAATGACGGCGATACTTTGATGTATAACTAATCGCCCCTCGCCACTTGGCGAGGGGACGGAGGTAGGATAAATAGCGCCTCAAAAAAATGAAAAAAATAATCTGTATATCTGCTTTTCTTTGGCTGTCGGCGTATCTATATGCTCAAGATAATGTTTTTCATTGGGAAGGCCGAGTTATTAATGTGAACAATACTGCTGTTGCAGATGTTACTATAGTTGTAAAACAACACAATAAAATTGTCTTTTTTTACTCTGATGAGAAAGGCGCTATAGACCTCCAATATGCTAATTATTCAATGAAGGATTCGGTGGTGTTTTCTTGCGTTGGCTACAAGCCTTATAGTATCATCGTAGAACAGTTGCAAGATATTAAAACAATCCTGCTCGAAAATCAAACGTATGATTTAAAGGAAGTAACTATTGTCGCAAATAAAGCAAAAAAACAGGTTTTAGGGAATCTAAAACGCAAGGCTAATATGTCACATCTAATTGGTTTTGAGAATCAAGCAGCAATCTATATTCCTAATCAGAATATCACAGGAAAGTTTTGTTCTGTAAAAGTTTATACATGTAATTGGGAGTTTAAAGATTGGAAATATAAACCATTGAGACTACGGATATACGAGGGAAATGTTTCGGAAGGCGATCTATACGACAAGACAAAAGAATTAACAGATAAAGAACTTATTTTCTGTTTGAAATCAAACGAAAGACATTGGGCAACTATAGATATTACTGATCTTAATATTGATTTTCCGAAAGATGGTGTATTA
>BNXT01000527.1 GCA_025999775.1 Bacteroidia bacterium
GAGGTAATAAAATATTTTTGCGGTTTCTTGCCGAACAGCAAAATTGCCGCATTCGCTAACCGTCCATCATTATCTATCAAATCGAGATGTTTCAACAACCGTTCGGGAGACGTGTCTGTGGTAAGCGGAAAATTTCGTTTGGAGCGTGCCATCTCAATAAATTTCTTTATTTTATCCTCGTCTAAATCGTTGAGTGTAGCGCCATTATCGTTTGAGGCGTCAAATGGTCGCCATCGGATAAATTCTTTCTCTTCCAGATAGCGAATCAGCGAAGCATAGACCGAAGTGCGCAACCCTTCCACATCCACAAATGTTTTACGGACAATATCCTGTTCCACTTTTCGGATAAAAGTTTCTTCTTTGGGCTGGCGATTTTCTTCGTCAATGCTTTTGATATAAATAAGTCGGTTTTTGTGCGATTGCGCCGCCAAATCGTATTCGCGTTCCGTTGGCGAAATACCTTCTGCATCTTCCGAACCATACAAATTGCCAAAAATACCGAGATAAATATCGCTCAATTCCACCTCTTTGAGGAAAATCTGTTGCGCCGAATTTGCGTTGGCAGGCACTTCTTCAAAGATAAACGGCTCAAAAAACTTCCCCAGCAGCGCATCTGTACGTATGTAGTGGCAAAGAAATTCCCGTTCTTCGGAAAATTCTTTTTGTACACTGCTTATGAAAATTTTGATTCGTTTCATCTGGGCTTATTTAAAAATGTATTTTCCCTATCTGCAAAAAAGTGGCAGCATAGTTCCAGAGTACGTCCTTACGGGTGATGTGGATGGTGTTGGTCATTTTATTGTTTTAATCCTATCGAGTTGCGAGGGTTTCCAGTTCAAAGGGATTCGCAATGGTTCGTTGCCCATATTTTTTCAATAATGCAACCAAATCTGTTTTTTCTGCATCATTTGTTATCAACAATTGTGCTTTGCTGGGTATTCGTGATGCAAAAAAAGGCCACAATTCATCTGAACAGTAAACTTTTCCCTTTTGGCAAAAATTTACTAACGGCATGATTTTATTCTGAGATTTAAACGCATCAGAATATTCAAATTTCCAAAGATTATCGCTATATGTTAGTG
>BNXT01000528.1 GCA_025999775.1 Bacteroidia bacterium
TCCCCCATTTGCTTGAGCCGTGTTAGCGGGTTTGTCCAAACTGATGGATTTCTCGCCGTCGTAATCCCCATCTATCACTCCGTCGGTTACAATATAGTCGATATTAACTTTTATGTTTGTCCAATGAACCCTGAGTTTGGTATAGCCAAACATCTTGGGCATGATGGTGTAGCCTTTTCCACTGAACACTCCATTACTGCCACTAACCTCCATAACATACACGGAAGCGCCGCCGCCCGCTGTAAGTACATCGCCAACCTTGAGTATCGGCAAGGGTTCTGTACTAACATTGGTGTCTCTCTCCGGCTCTTTTCCGCAGTTGGTATCCACTATCGTGTCCGAGCGGGGTATCGTGAACTCGCCTATCTGTACGCCGTAAAACGGCGTACCCGTTTGACACTTTGCGCCTATACGGTATTCCACAACATCGCCCTCCTGCGTGTTCCGCCGCAACACAATATCCGGCTCTGCCGTCTCCTCCTTCATCCAATAATTCACCGGCTCGCCAACCGGCGCTTTCATGCGGTATTCCACAATGTAAGTCTCGTTCTGCATACTACCGTCCCACGACAAATGCAGGTGTCCAAACGGCGCGTCCGCACGCACATTGCTCGGCAACGGGCAGTCCTCCGCCAAGTAAAACCACCGTATCTCGCTCAAGCCGCTGTTCTCTAACACGTTCAGTTGTTCCGTGCCCTCGCGTACCTTCGCCTGCACCGCCCACGCATAACGGTAGCCCGGCATCAACAGCGGCGAAAAAGCGCCGTAGTTGTAGCTGTTCTGCGGCGATATAACCTCACGAAACACTATCGGACTATACGCCCACTGGTTCTCCGGATGACTGGTACCGAACAACTGTTTGATGATCAGCTCGTACTCTATGTTCGTCGCTCCGCTGGGCGTGATATGCCACGTAAATTGCTCGTTCAGAGGCACTCGGTCTTGTATGTTCTTGCCGTTCTCCGGCATATACAGCGTTGCGGGCTTCTGCACGGCAATATAAGCCATGCAGGTAACGACGTTCGACAGGCGGTTGCCGTTGCGGTAGTCCAACACCTCAAAGACAAACTCCACCAT
>BNXT01000529.1 GCA_025999775.1 Bacteroidia bacterium
ACTCCATATAGCCTATTTCGCCCAGATTGTAAGCCGTTTGCGCCGCTTGCATGATTGCGTCGGCTTGCGTAATGCCGGATATTTCGTAATAGGTTAAACTTTCCTTTGCCTTCAAATAGTCATTATATTGCACTGAATATGCGGTTTGCAATGATTGTTCGGTTTGTTGCCGCGCAATGTCGATTTGTTTATTTTGTATCTGAGCAGCCTTTATTTTGGCATGATTGGAGCCGAAAAATAAAGGTACACTGACTCCAATTTGAAAACCGGGTAATTTTGTGTCATTGAACGAATAACTACCGAAAATGTCAGGTAATAGCTTGTTCTTTTCCACGCTGATTTGCGCTTTAGCAACATTTTGCTGTTGGGTGTAATAATTCAAAATAGGATTGTCTTGTAAAGACGTAGCATGCCACGCCTCTATAGCGCGAATTTCTGTTGGTAAAATCTTTTCTGAACTATTGAGCAATTTTTGCAAAACGAGTTGATTGTTTGCCAAGTCGGCAGTAGCTTTGTTTAGCTGCAACCGATTTTCTTGATACTTAGTTTGGGCATTCATCATACCCAACTGATTGGTTTCACCGGTCTTGTAACGTGCCGTTGCTTTTTGCAAAAAATTAGAATAAAGACTGTCTTGCCGCTGCAAAAGTTGAGCGATTTGCAGTGCATGGCAAAGATTAAAATAAGCTTCCGACACATTTTTTGTCAGTTCATTTTGGACAACAAGCTGTGCTTGTTCTGCCAATCGGGTTTCTTCCTTTAACATTTTACCTTGTGCTGTATAAACCGTTGGAAACTCAAAGGTTTGTGTGATGCTGACTTTTTTATCAATCCAATCGGGCGTAAGCGGGTCTTGTTCGTAGGAAACACTCGTTTTTGCAGGGTTGAACGCTGTACCTTGCAACGCCTTTGCCTGTTTAACAGCCAACGTTGCCGACTGCATTTGCAGGTTGTGTTGCATCGCAATTTCAATGCACTCCGAGAGAGATTTCGGGCTTTCCTGCGCCTGAAGTTTTCCGCTATGGAACCCCATCATGCAGAAAATGATGATGATTATCCCTTTCACATTATTCATAT
>BNXT01000530.1 GCA_025999775.1 Bacteroidia bacterium
CCTACAATTCTATAAAAAGAGATGTAAAACTCCTAAAAATTGGCTCGAAGCGTTTGCTCAATTACGCGATTTTTTAGAAAACTCGGACAGCAAACGAAAACTTGTTTTTATTGACGAAATTCCTTGGCTCGACACTCCACGTTCCAATTTTTTGATGGGGTTGGAGCATTTTTGGAACGCTTGGGGCTGCACGCAGAAAAACCTTATTTTGATTGTTTGTGGCTCTGCTACTTCGTGGATTATCAACAAGTTAATAAACAATCACGGTGGCTTGCACAATCGACTTACTGCTACTTTATCGTTGCACCCTTTTACAATTTCCGAAACACAAAAATATCTTAACCACAAAAAAATAAATTACAACATTCCACAACTATGTGAATGTCAAATGATTACAGGTGGCGTCCCTTTTTATTTAAGCAAACTCAAGAAGGAACTTTCTTTACCTCAAAATATTGACACTATGTTTTTTAACAAAGAATCTGAAACTAAAAACGAGTTTCGCAATTTATATAATTCTCTGTTCAATGATTCCGAAGATTATATGAAAATTGTTGAACTTTTGAGCAAGAAGAACAAAGGATTGACTCGCAACGAAATATCAGAAAAAGCCAAAGTGCCAAGTGGCGGAACATTGACAAAATTATTGCAAAATCTTGAATATAGCGGTTTTATTCGCTCATATCCAAGCATTGGAAAACAGAAAAAAGATTTAATTTTCCAATTAATTGACAATTTTACGCTTTTTCATTTTAAGTTTTTGGCAAAAAATAAATTTAAAGATGAAAAATTTTGGTCAAACAATTGGATTTCCGTACAACACAATGTTTGGGCAGGTATTGCTTTTGAGTTGCTTATGTTGCAGCATATCCGAGAAATAAAGCAGGCATTAGGAATATCAAGTGTTGTTTCGGCGGCTTGTTCGTGGCGCAGCGAAGATGCCGAAGACGGCTCACAATCACTAAAATTTTTCATTATGAAATGGCACATGCGCTGCATAATTACAGCGGCGCATGCGCTAATATTCATGGACATTCTTATAGGTTAGAGGTTACCGTAACAGGCGAACCCATCACC
>BNXT01000531.1 GCA_025999775.1 Bacteroidia bacterium
CAAAGCGACTATAACCTGATTTCTTATAACCACCCCAAGGCAAAAGCGAATTTTGAAATGTCGGATTCATATTTATAGTTATCCGACTGATATTGATTCCTTTGTAAATCCGTTGAACGATTTCATTTTCACGACTTGAAAAAACAGATATTTGTAAACCATAATCATAGTTATTTTTCAAATAATCAAACACTTCATCAAGCGTATCATATTTGACAAATATTTGCTGATTATCATTCAATTCGTTGAATATAGTAGAATTAGCAAAAATAATTTGCGGTGTAGTACATAATTTCCCGTTACATAAAGAAATATACTGATTGATAGCCGTTAAGGTTGTATGAGCGTTATTACCAATGTAATTATCTATTATAGTAACTTGCTGACCTTCGCCCTCATAAATCAATTCTATGCCATTACTAACACATTGATTATAAATTTCATTTCTATTTCTGGAACTTCCCTGAAAAAACAGTAAATCAACTTGTTTTGTAACGACAAATTTTTCAATTGCTTCTTTTCCTCCATTTTCAAATAAATCAATTTGAAAATCGTTTTTTTGAAATAAATCGTCTAAAATGTTCAAAATAAATTTTGCCGTTTGCAATGATTTTCTACTCGGCGATAAAATTGCAGCATTTCCAAACACGCAAAAACTGATTATGAAAATAGGCAAAAGTGGAATAACAGCATTGTAAGGAAGACATATTAAAACCTTCCCGTGTTTTTTTCGTATGTACAATGATTTTCTTTCAAAATCCTGATACATTGTTTTTTCTAATTGCCATATCTTTTGCTTATTTTCAAACGCCTTATTAAAATGATTCAGATAAGTTTCCAAATCTGTCCAAAGCAAATCAATATCGCTTTCTTTGTACAAAGTTTCAGTAGCATAAGTTTGAATGATTTTTTGCCTATTTTTATTCAAAACAGCAAGTATCTGCAAAGGTATTTTTGTGTTGTATGTAAAATTATCCATTCCGAATTTTTGTTAAATTGTCAGCAGTATAATCCAAATCTTCATTTGCGGAAATATTGAAAATTGGGAATATATAATTATTGATTTGCTCAACAAGT
>BNXT01000532.1 GCA_025999775.1 Bacteroidia bacterium
CATCGCATCCCCATCCTTTTCAAACAACCTATTCACTAAGCCCGGGTCTTTGATGATGTCCCATTGCCACTTGGCGAGGTGCGTACCATTGCCGTAATCCATCAGGTTTTCGTTGAGTTGGTTTTGCATCAAACCGTAGTCGTTATCGAAAGGATGTTTGAGGCTAAAATAACCGTGTCCTAACTCATGCGCAACAGCGATTGATAGGATAGTTTCATTGCTGAAGCCTTGCGTAAAAATGTATCCAAACTGTTTGTCGCGTGGCATAAAGCCGTTGATGTTGCGATTGCCTCGGTCTGCTGTTTCCCTGTCGAAGAAAAACAAATAAGTTGATGTATTATCAAGCGTTTTATTATTCGATGTTAGCCACTCTGAATACGCTGTTTGCAGGTCTTTCATCTCTTGTGTGTAAGCGCTCAACAGCCCGCTATTGCCTGCAAAAAAGTTAGCGCTGCCCGCATACTCAAAATCACTATCCACTTCTACACTCCATGCCTCGCCAACGGGATTGTAAACTTCGTTTATTTTTTTCTCAATTGTTGATTTGTCTATTGCTGCACCATTAACAGAAACGAGCACCACTTTATGTGTATGCTCCAAATAGCTGTAAACAACGAGTTTTCCGAAGTTCAGATACTTGTTACTACCTATCTTGTACAACGCAAAAACTTCCATCCCGTCGCCTGCCTCGCCGCTACTGAGGTTGATTGCATACGTGCTATCCGAAGCATTGTAAGTACTTGTAAATACCGTCCCTTTGGGCGTTGCAAATAGCACGTTCTTTGGTTCAAAATCCCTGATGTTTTTATGCTGCGTTAACTTCGCACTTACTACATCGCTTTTGCCCGTCGGGATTAACTTATACGGCACATAGTTATCATCAAATTTTTCGTATTTGTTGCGTATCAATAACGACCGCTCGTAGGCATCATTGTATTCATCGAAAGCGTAATAACCGTCGCCCTTGCTGAACCTAACCGTTGCCTCCGTTGATTTTGCCGTAAAATCCGCATACTTAACATTCTGGTCTTCCTGTCCGATTTTGGTTACTACCAATTGGGTGGGTACGGAG
>BNXT01000533.1 GCA_025999775.1 Bacteroidia bacterium
GGAAACAATGTAACGAGCATTGGGAGTTATGCGTTTAGAGGATGTAGCGGTTTGACGAGTGTAGAGATCCCGAATAGTGTAACGAGCATCGGGGATGAGGCGTTTTATCAATGTAGAGGTTTGACTATTGTAGAAATACCGAACAGTGTAACGAGCATCGGAAGTCTGGCGTTTTCTAGATGTAGCGGTTTGACTTCAATCAATGTAGGAAGTGGAAATAGTCGTTATTCATCTGAGGACGGTGTATTATATAGCAAGATAAAGGATACGCTGGTGGCTTACCCGGCAGGCAAAACGGGCGCTTTTACGATACCAAATAGTGTAACGAACATCGGGATGTATGCGTTTCTTGCGTGTAGCGGGTTAACTGGCAGTTTAATCATTCCAAATAGTGTAACGAGCATCGAGAGGAGTACATTTAATGAGTGTAGCGGCTTAACGAGTGTAGAGATACCTAATAGTGTAACGAGCATCGGGATTTATGCGTTTCGTTACTGTAGCGGATTGACGAGTATAGAGATACCGAATAGTGTAACGAGTATTGGGGAGAGTGCGTTTGCTTATTGTAGCGGTTTGACGAGTGTTACCAATCTGAACCCTGTACCGCAAACCATTACAAGCAACGTATTTACCAATGTATCCCTAAGCAGCGATACCCTCTATGTGCCCGCCGGCTCGTTGGCAGCCTACCAAGCTGCCGATGTGTGGAAAGAGTTTGGTACGATATTGGAAATAGGGGCAATAGACGGATTCGCAGGTGGTACAGGCGCTCCGAGCAGTCCATATCTTATAAGTAATGCTGCACAACTCAACAACGTGAGAAATTTCAAAGATGCGTGCTTTGAATTAACGGCGGATATTGATTTAGCCGGACAACATTGGGTACCTATTATCGACGATCAAAATGATCCTTTTGTAGGACGTTTTGATGGCAAAGACCATCTCATTAAAAACCTTGTGATTGACACTACGGTTGAGTTAGCAGGAGCAGAATCCTATTGGGGTCTTTTTGGTGTTGTTGGCGGTGGCGCTGAGATCACCAATGTACATATCTTTGGTGGCTATGTACGC
>BNXT01000534.1 GCA_025999775.1 Bacteroidia bacterium
AACTCGCCAAGGAGTGTCATCAGAACATAGAATACATATTGATACTCTTTCTCGTTTGCCGTGTCGCTGTGCAAATCATAAGGGAGTGCGGCGAAAAAGGAGGTCAGGCGGTCGAAGAAAGATTCCAAATCGCCCTGGTAGAGGTCGTTGCCAAATCTTGTGAAGTCATAACTTGACTTGCTCACCGGCTGGGAATATGTCTGAAACAGGGAGCGAGAAAAACCGCGCCGTACTTCCCCGTTTGGAAACCCCAATAAATAGGCGTCAAATGCCTCCTGATAGCCCAAAATGGTCAGATAGCCTGTCTGAAAAAGTAGCGGAATCGGGTCTTCATTTTCTCGTCGGTAATCATTGATGTCCGCAGAGGAACGGGTGACTCCTTTGACAAGGTTCAGAACGTTGAATTTGTTGTGCACCATTTCTTTGACCAGAAACGTGGGCGTACCGGTTTCGTACCAGTAATCGCCAAATTCTGATTTTGCCAATACATTTACTGTACTGAATGGATTATAAACACTTGCAGCATTTTTGTGAAAGTAATAACCATTGTATTCTTCTTTCATCTTTTCGAGCGTTGCCTCATACGAACGCCCCGTTTTATTAGCCAGAGCCTCAATTTCAGGCACAAAATCAGCCTCAAGTTCTTGTTGAGTAATTCCGCAGATGGCAGCATATTTTTCCTGCAAGGATATGTCACTCAGTTGGTTGAGGTCGGAAAATATGCTAACTTTCGAGAACTTGGTAACGCCGGTCAGTAGGGCAAAACGAATGTAGCGGTCTGCGCCTTTGAGCACGGAGAAAAAGCCTTTTAGCATATCTTTCACCTGCTGATTCAGTTCCGGTTTATCCATCGTTTGCGTGAGCGCCCTGTCATATTCGTCAAACAGAATGACGACATTCTTGCCGGTTTTTTCGGCGGCACGCTTGATTAATCCCTCAAAACGTAATCCTAAAGTGTCTTCCGTTTCAACTTTGCCCCATACATTTTCAAGTTTGGAGAGCCTGTCATTAAGAAAAGACTCCACCTGCGAAATGTCATAGGTGTATGTACCATTCACGAAATCG
>BNXT01000535.1 GCA_025999775.1 Bacteroidia bacterium
GTTTTCCGGAATGATATTTTGTTGTGGATACTCAATTCCAAAGAAGTTACTCAATTGCCAACATATTCTGCCAAGCAGCATAGAGGAAATAGGGATGAGGGACAATTCCATATAAAGCAAGCAAAATCTTATGTGTATGAAAAATACTCTCAAAAATCCAATTTATAAAATCACTGTTCAACCAATTGGCTAATTGTTGTCCTGAAATTTGGATTTTTTTGTTCAATATCAGCATATTAGCAGAATTGAGAATAAGTCGCTGCTCGGTATCGCAAAAAAACACTAACTTGTTTGAAATAAAACGATATATCAATTTTTCTTTTGCTTTGTACAATTCAATCGGAGCAACCTGCTGACAATGCATCAAATCGCTTTCTTTTATAAATAGTGTCGGCGCTTTGAGTTGGTTTGGTGCGATGTCCTGTCCACGAAAAATAGGCACAAATCCTTCTGTTTTAACAGGTTGACATATTTTATCATTATTTCCTGTTACAATTCCCAAACCCCATTCAGCATTGTCTTTCAGCGTAATATGTGGAACGGAAAAAATATATTCAATTATCTTTGCAGTTTCTGAATTTGCCCAAAAATTTAAAATATGTTTTGGCGTTTTCCGAAAACTTAGCTGATTTCGAGTAAATTCCGTTTTATTTGGAGATTGCGGAGCAAGTCCGCAGTAACAAACGTTATTAACAACTTGTTCATTTTTCAAAACTATTGCCTGCGCCCTTGTCAAAAGTCCTTTAAACGATTTCCCGTAATCAACTAAACGCTCTATTTTCAATTCCAGCGCTTTTTTGCGCGCATCTTCAAAAGTCGAAATATTGAAAAACGCTTCGGGTAAAAGAAAACCCAATTCTCCATTGTGATTCAATTTATTCAAGCAAGCAAAGAAAAACAAGGAACAAGTATCTATGCTTTTCCCTGAATGATAAATACTTGCATATTTTTCTCTATCCACTTTCGGTAATTTTTTGCCCCAAGGCGGATTGGTAAAAATGTAGTCAAAGTTTCCTTTGGCAGCTGTTAAAAAATCAGCATGAATAATATTGTCGGATTTATAT
>BNXT01000536.1 GCA_025999775.1 Bacteroidia bacterium
TGCCATTGTTACACGATATGCTCTGCAATTGCCCTTTGTTAGCGCCGGTGGATATGTAGGTATAGGTCGTTACACGTCCACCACTCTCTGTAACCGTACTCAGTCTGCCGTAAGCGTCGTAGGCATTGGTTGTAATGTTGCTTCGAGCATCGGTTTGCGTTATTATATCGCCCAAAGCGTTGTACGTATAGGATACCGTCCCTGCATCCGGATCGGTAATAGCAGTTTGTCGTCCGTAACTATCGTAGGTTATCTGCGTTACAGCGCTGCCGGGCGCCGTTATCGTTTTTACATAGCCCGGTACATCATAAGCGTAGGTTATCGTGCCGCCATTATCCGTCGCCGATACCAAATCTCCGGACGCATTGTACGTCTTGCTGCTCACTTGTCCCGATGGCGAGGTTACCGTGCTTGTTAAGCCACTGTAGCCATAGCTCGTTGTCTGTCCCTGATAAGTCTCTGCTGTTTGTCGTCCAAATACATCATACGCGTAGGTCTTCCACTGCACTGTTTCATTCGCATAATGCGGCATAGACACTGCGGTTACTTGCCCCTTTGTATTATAGCTCGTTTCCGTAAATACTATCCCGCTTGGGTTGGGTTGCTCCGTCGCTATCACCCGACCTAATATATCCATATATTGCCTTGTATATGCCTGTCCCGTCGTCTGTTCCGTCGTTACATATAACGCACCACTCGAACCACCATAATTCTTACGTATTTTATAGTTCGTTACAATGCCTCCGGGGTGTTGCGTTTGCACGAGCGTACCAAAGCGGTCATAGCTATAGCCCGTTACCTGTCCGCCGATTGCCGTATCATTGAGTAACTGTCCCAACGCATTATACCGCTTGGCGCTTCGACCTATGCCCGTCGTTACCGAGGTTTGGTAGCGATATTTACTATCGTAACCATAACTCGTTGTGCGAGCTGGTACGCCCGTCGCCGTTAACGTCGTCTGCGTCGGCAGTCCGTAGCTATTCAGTACATTGGTCGTCGTACACGCTATCGGCAAATCGTAATTCTCTATAACACTCAGCACATTGCCTTTCGTATCAT
>BNXT01000537.1 GCA_025999775.1 Bacteroidia bacterium
CTCGTGATATAAATAATGAACAATTAACAATGAATAATGAATGTTTTGAGGTGCTATTCATGTCCCGTTAGGGACAAAATGTTGGTAGAAAAAATGAGCCTCCACCAACCCGCTTACCGTTAGTAAGCGACCAAATCAAACGTGCAATTGTCTGAATCAGGATTTTCAAGATTTCAAGATTAACAGGATTTGAATAATGAACAATGTGGAGGAATTTCTACATTCCTAAATTCCTACATTCCTAAATTTCTCAATTCCACACTCCACACTCTATTTTGCACTCTAAACTATGGAACCAAAACCAACCGGAACCCTACGGAGTTGAAGCGATACCTATGCGTGCCGCCGTCGCAAAAGGAAACCGAGCAAAACGACGCAAAATTGAACCAGCTGCCGCCACGAACCACGCGGTATTGTTGGCTATCATCGAACCTGTCTTCACACCATTCCACTACGTTACCACTCATATCATAGATACCTAAAACATTCGCAGACTTCGTTCCTACATTGTGCGTCTGGCTTCCGGAATTATCTATGTACCAAGCGACAGCGTCGATATTATTGCTACCTGAATACTCATACGTACTGTTTCTATTGCCCTCTCCTGCCGCATAAACCCATTCCTTTTCTGTCGGAAGTCGATAGGTTCTTCCCGTCATCGAATTTAACTTACTGATAAACGTTTGTGCATCGTTCCAACTTACACTCTCTACAGGTCGGTTCGCACCTTTAAATTCTGAGGGATTGCTGCCCATCACAGCCTCCCATTGCTGCTGTGTTACCTCGTATTTACCAATGTAGAAGCCGGGCATGTCGCTACCGGCTCCCTCTACATACACCATCTCAATACCATCCGGATTATAAATTGAACCATTAGTTGGTTGACTTGGTTGACTATATCCATAGTTTGTTGTTAGGATTGCGAGCGCTACTATTGTTGCAAGGATTAGGATTTTTTTCATATTAGTGCCTTAAATGCGATTTCGTGGGGTGGTAACGTAGTGGAATGGTGTGAAGACAGGTTCGATGATAGCCAACAATACCGCGTGGTTCGTGGC
>BNXT01000538.1 GCA_025999775.1 Bacteroidia bacterium
TAGCAAGACATGAAAATTATAAGTTATGATGTTCAATGATAGAGTAAAACAGTTGGCAGCAGCGTTGGATATTGATACCGCTTCTTATTGCAAAATAGAAAAAGGTGAGCGACGAGCAAGGAAAGAATATTGCAAAAGAAAATATTGAGAAAATATGAAAATTAAATCAGCAAAGTCATTCAGAACTTGGTTCAAAAACAAAGATAAGGCACGGCAAGAAGCCGCTGATTATTGGGACGAAAACTTTATGGGTTCTCAACAAGGTGATAAGTCAGGCTTTTTCAAAATGTACCATGGCGAAAAGGAAGAAATTTATAACTTTTTACGAAAAGAAGTTGAAATGGCAGAAGACGGACAAGCAATTTACGAGTTTGTTCAAAACGCTGCCGACAGTGAATCAACGCACTTTTATATGTTCTTCAACGAAAACTATCTCGTTGCTATAAATAACGGTAAAGTTTTCAATCAAAAAGGAATTCAGTCAATTCTTAACATTGGACAAAGTTACGATAAAGATGACGACCCCGACAAAATTGGAAGATACGGCATTGGGTTTAAACTTGTTCATAGATTAGTTGGCAAATCGTCAGGACTTGATGAACTACTGAATAAAGACGGACAAGGTTACAGAGGTCCAGTATTGTTTAGTTGGAATAAAAAAGAACACTTTGACGATTTTCTTGCTTTTGAGCAATTTGAATATGACAGTATTGAAAATCAGGAAATTCCTTGGCTATTGAAAATTCTGATTACAAATTTTCCTGCTCAACCGCAGGAAACGGTAAAAGATGTCAATTTTGCAGATGTTATGCCCTTTTCCATTGAAGAGATTAAAAGTTATCAATCTTTTCTAAACTCTGTGATTTCACAAATTGATAGAAATTCTATGACGTCAGGTTCGATGTTTTTTATAAAACTTGGCGAAGGGGGTTCATGACTTAGCAGCGTGATAAAATGTTTGTAGTAGAATAGCCTTGTACGAAATCCAAACAGAGGACTTGTCCGCCTTTCGCTGTAACTATGTCATATCCGACGATGTTTTCAGGTTGG
>BNXT01000539.1 GCA_025999775.1 Bacteroidia bacterium
AGATTGTAGAGAAATTCTTTAGCTCGGAATAGTTTAGCTTTTACCGTGCCTATTGGTAAATCCAATTCTTCGGCAATTTCCTCGTAAGAATATTCTTTGAAATAGCGAAGTTCTATCAAGATTTGATAATGAGGTTTCATTTTGGCAATAATAGCCTTCAGCATATCATTTTTCTGTTCTTTGATAATCGTAGCTTCGGGATCGTAGGCAAAGTCTGCGATACGTGTTTCTAAGTTTAGTCTATCGTTACCATGTGCTATCGGCGTATCTAATGACACTTGAACGATACGTTTTTTCCGTAGAAAGTCGATGCAATTATTACGTGCGATTTTGAATAGCCATGTGCTAAACGCAAAGGTTGGCGAATAGGTATGCAAATTGCTAAAAGCTCTGCTAAAAGCTTCTATGGTCATATCATCCGCATCGGTTGCATTACCGGTCATTTTGTAGAGCATGGCATACAAAGAATCGCGATAGCGTTCCATTAGTTGCGTGTAGGCGTTTTGATCGCCCGCGGACACTGCCCGACGGACTAATTCGCTGTCTTGTTTAATGCGTTCAGTGTTCACTTGTGCGTTTATTTCCATCGGATACGTTTTGTGGTTAGGCTAAGTAATTTGACGGCAGAATAGATAAAGGGTGCGGCTATATCAAAGAAGAAAAGCCAACCCATCAATTTTTTTTCTTTAAACAGTCTTACGAGAACGCCCAAAATTGTTAATTGCAGTACTGTTTTAAAGACAAACAGACCGCCGATACCAATCATACATTCATCGCTTATCATGGCAGTTAAGGGGTCTAAAAACAACACCAACGCAACAGTTACAGTGGCATATAACAATACCGTCATCCACGCATTGAGTGTTGATACTAAATAGACTTTTTGATTAAAGCCTCGCCATAGTGCATACGAGCGTTTTTTTCGTGCAATCCACGAGAGCATGGAAGGCGATGTCTGAATCCGTACAAAACTATCAGGATTCAACTGTACCGCCACATTCGACGCATTAGCGGCTTTACTGACAAACATATCATCTTCGCCTGTA
>BNXT01000540.1 GCA_025999775.1 Bacteroidia bacterium
TTTTGTTTGATTATTGCTTATCTTTATTTTGGAGGGAAATTTGCCAAACCAAAAATATCTTCAGGGTTGTAATGAATGTCCTTGCCGGTATTCGGGTCTTTCAAAGGTTGCCAAGTGCGTACCCAAATGAGCGGATTGTTTTCGTCTTCGTAATCAATCATCAAAAACAGCCAACCATCATCGTGATAACCTCCTTTTGAATCTTTAGTCGGTTTGGTTGTCCAACTCTGTTTCAAGATAACTCCGTAGATACTCGGGCTGCCTTCACCCTGCGTTACAACAATTTCGTCGAACTTAATGTTGATATAAGCATTGGCGGCAAAAATTTTACTTAACTTGCCCAAATACTGTTCTTTGTTTTGTACGGTATATTCAATTTGCGTTTTAGTCATTGGAATTGGGGTTGGCGACTTCGAATATTTTGGCGAATCCGAATTTGGCGAATCTCGTCGCGGCGTTAATACTTTACCTGTAATAATCAAAGCGTCGTTGCTGTACACATTGGTCAAAAATGGCATATCTTTTCGGTTGTATGCTGTGCGGAAATTTTCCACAAACTCGGCAACCATTTGACGGCGGCGACCATCGGTGGCGCTGGAATGTGCCATAATTTTGACGTATTGGTGCGGTGACATTCCAATAGTAATGTCGCTTATTTTACCGCTTTCGTTAAATTCAATCACTATGTCCTGATATTGGTCTTTATTGGTTTTGCCCTGTGCGAAGAATACCGGAATATTGCGCACCTGATAGCCGTTTGACGATTTCAAAACTCGCGTGGTAATGCCTGTTTCTGTGCAATAAAAATGGCTCGTAGTCCACATTGTTTGAATACGCTTGCTCGCATCTTCCGTAACATTGGCAAGTGAGAGCGACAGCCCCGACTTGTTTTGGTCGTGGGCGCGGTTGATTTCTGCAAACACTGCCTCTGCGTTGGTTTGCATTGTTTTCCTGATATAATCAGGCGCGGTTTCCGAAAATAAAAACTCGGTTGTATGCTGTGCATACACTTGGGCGCACAACAGGCAACCCAAAATAACTGT
>BNXT01000541.1 GCA_025999775.1 Bacteroidia bacterium
TCTTAGTTGTATCCATAGCGATATGCACTATTATCAATGCACAAGAATATCATTATCAACAAGGGTTTAACGGCGCATCTATTGCAGGATGGACACGTACTGCGGCGGGTACAACATCGCTTAATCATACAGGCGAAACTTTTGAAGGAACAAATTCTGTTAAATTTGATGCAACCTGTGTTGGTGCAGAGCAATATCTTCTTTCACCTCAAACAGCAAATGCCGGCAAATTAACGTTTTGGGCGCAACGCAATGCAAACGGTACTTTGATGGATTTGCATGTAGTAAAAATTGTTAATGGTGTAGAAACTGAAATACAGACATTCGATGCGAATGATTTTCCGCATAAAAATACAGGTTGGACAAAATATGCTGTCATGGTTAATGAAACAAATAATGTCAGTATTAAATTTTATAATACCATAAGAGAAGGAAATACTGGCTGGTATGCTATTGATGATATTGAACTCACTGTTTATTCTGATGATGATGGTGGAGGAGTAGTAGAGTGCATAGCGAGTGTGAATACTAATTTTGGTGATGGCACTTGGGGCGAAGTTCTTGCTTCTCAACCGACAAATGGTACATTCCCTACCGATACTATCAACGGCTTTATTTTGAATAAAGCCGCAGTGAATAATGCATCAATGAGTTGTCCTACTGGTGAAAGACATACAAATCGTATAACTATTGCCAGAAAACAAGACGGTGGTTATTTACAATTTCCTTGTTTTTTAACGCTTGGTGTATTAGAAATACACGCTCAAGTAGGTACTATTGGTAATTATTTTGACCTCGAAGAAGAAGTTGGAGGTATTTGGACAGCATTTGGAAGATATTATCCTTCAAAAACTACAGATACGGCTTTTCTAATACCTGTTAATAATAATTATCCTACCAAAATGCGTATTATAAATAATACAGGTGGCGGAGTTATTGTTTACAAAATAAAAACTACAACATATCAGCAAGAGCAAGAATTGACAGTTCGTTCTACTTTACCAGAAGCAAGCACTACTTGCTATTGGAATCTCACAC
>BNXT01000542.1 GCA_025999775.1 Bacteroidia bacterium
TTATACAAGTACAGTAACTGGATTGACTCAGGGTACGACCTATTACGTACGCGCTTATGCGACAAACACGCTTGGCACTGCTTATGGGAGTCAGGTTAGTTTTACGACTACAAGTACGCCGACTACGCCGACAATACTTCCTTCAATAGAGCTGATCAATGTCCCCGGCGGCACGACGACGCTCAATGGAAGCAGTGTGAGCATCAGTACATTCCAGATAGGGAAGTACGAGGTAACACAGAAGCAGTGGTACGATGTGATGGGAGGTTGGTCACCCGCTTCTGCGCCTTCGAGTACGTATGGTGTGGGCGATAACTATCCGATGTATTATGTAAGTTGGAATGATATAGTAGGCACGTCATCGGGCGGCAGTGTGGGTTATACGGAAAAAGGGGTTACGTATTATACGAATGGTTTTTGTTATAAATTGTCGGTATTAGCAAATGGCGGAACCTTAGGCAGCGCTCATTATCGTTTACCTACGGAAGCGGAATGGGAATATGCCGCTAAAGGCGGACAAAGCACGCATAACTATACCTATAGCGGAAGTAATACGATAGGGGATGTAGCGTGGTACAGTAGTAATTCAGGAAGTACAACGCATACGGTAGGCGGAAAATCCGCCAATGAGTTGGGTCTTCATGATATGAGTGGGAATGTGTTTGAGTGGTGCAGTGATTGGTATGGGAGTACTTATCCAAGTGGTACGAGTAATCCTACGGGCACTACTACTGGCTCTTACCGCGTGGATCGTGGCGGCAGCTGGGGCCATGTTGCGTCGAGTTGCGCGGTTTCCTTTCGCACCTTCACCCCGCCAGCGGATCGCGTCAGCATCGGGGGGTTCCGCTTGGTTTTGGGTTCAACAGAACCGACTACAGAGATGTCGATAGTAACGACCACAGCAGCAACCAATATAGCAAATACGACAGCAATGTTAAACGGCGATATTACATTTGTTGGTTCTCCGGCATATACAGAAAAAGGGTTCTGCTATTCCACCGCACAAAATCCCACAACGAGTAATACCAAGATT
>BNXT01000543.1 GCA_025999775.1 Bacteroidia bacterium
AAGCCGAATCACCTAATTTCAATTTGTGGGAAAAGGGTATTTTTGTAGAAAAATACAAGTTGGAAGACAAAGAATATAGCGTAGCCGTATATTCATTTGCAAATGCTATTACATTGCAAAATAGCAACATCAAACTGACTGGGTATAAAGATTTGGCAGATAGCACATTTGTAAAAGCAGGCTATACAACAAATTATGGCATTATTACGTTTTACGATGATTCCAAAAAGCCTATACTATTACTTCAAATCATCGGCGACAAGCCGGAAGAAGATGCAAAACAATGGCTAAATTATTTAGCAATTGTAGTAAAATCGGACACACAAAAGGAAAGAGATGAAAGTATTTTTGAAAAAATCAAATCGTTATTTATACACACCACAGAAGAACTGCCGGGAGTATGGAATGAGAAGAATGATGCACAAAAAACCAAACCATCCATGATGGAAGCAGCGCAGTATGCCATAGCAATAGCGGAGTTACTTGTGCCGGGGCAGTCTGCTTGTAATTATTGTGTTCGGAGTGCGTTGTATCTTGTCAAAGACGACACTATCTTATTTCCAAAGACAGGAGGATTCTATAAAGATCCGTATAATGATTATGCTGATAGCAAATTGAAAGGGAGTATTTCTGGTAATGGGAGAGCTATTTATATAAAACAAGATTTTGACAACATATCAAGCAACCAAGACCTAAAATCTTCATTTGAAGAAATAGTTAAGAACGAGAGCGAAGATTGGCAAACTTATTTTCAGCGATTACAAAATTTAGCCGATGCAGGAGAAATTATTATTGGCGTTATGTTCACTGCTTCATTTGAAAGTGGACACGTGATGTTGATCATGCCGGGTGGATTAATCAATATACAAAACCAAGACTTTAAAATATTCGAGCCTAAATGGGGAGAGTCTTTTACTAAAAAGGGACTTACTAATCTGCCACGTGTTTTAGAATGTGGGCAAGGGGAAAGAGAAACAGCCGCTCCATTATGTTTAACCGTTGATTTTACAGGAGCCACAGAGAGATTAAAAT
>BNXT01000544.1 GCA_025999775.1 Bacteroidia bacterium
TCATGGGTAATGGAATATCAATGAACACGCTTGATGCTAACAATGAACTTGGTCTCGGAGAGAATTTTTCTTACAAATGGTTGGGGGGGCATACGTATATGAAACGAGATGAATTTAACGAGCGTTTCCAAACTTCTGCCAGTCCCGACTTTGTAGGACACGCGGGCGATGTATTCGTTGGAAGAGGTACAAATATACTCTACGGTATTAACAATAATATTACCGTTAGCAAAGCCGCAGGATTAAATCCCGCAGATATTATTCTGACTGTTGGCAATTACGCTGTGGCAAAACAAAAATCGTTTAACATTGGTGTTACTTTCGGCACACAGTTTATTTATACCGCTTACGAAATCGAAAACATTATGATTCCAAAGTGGAAAAATATGGCGAAGGAAATTTTTGTTTTCGGCGACGAAGGCATTGACCCCAACAGCATTCCCAATCCGGTGTATGTGTCGAAACTGTCTGAGAATGACCCGAATTTCGGAAAAAATAACGACGACCCGGCTTTCGGTTCGCTGGCTACCGATGCATTTGACGGACCAAGTTATAAATTAATTCTTCCCACCGCGCTGGCGGCTACACTGGGAGATTTCAATCCCCCAACACCTACAGGAAGCACCCCTTTCACCGACTCCATACGTTATTACAACAATAAGATTAAACAGTGGGAAGAATATTTGGCTGACAATGAACGGCGCAAAGTGGGAGCGGATTTCGACCACGCTAAAAATATCAGTTTTGGAGCCGGCACACAATACGAAAAAAGCGAAGTACACTCTTCTGACTCCACTACGATTAAAGATGGACACCAAATTACTGGCGATGTTTATGTCCTTGCGGATGTGACTTTTAAAATAAAAAGTTGCGGGTTTAATTGGACTTCTAAAGATGGCTATGCCCACGAGAGCACCGAGATAAATTCCGAAGAAAGAGAAAGCCACAGTACCACCGGCTTTGTGCTGGCAGAAAATGGAACAACAGACGAAATTTCAGTTGATTATCTGCTCGACAACGCTAACACCAAC
>BNXT01000545.1 GCA_025999775.1 Bacteroidia bacterium
TTTTGTTACAAAACAAATGGATAAAATAATATGCAATCGACTGAAAATAAAATAAAAGAATGGGTTATTAAACAGCGACGAGGAAAAATATTTTTCACAAACGACCTGCAAAATTTTGGTAGTAGCGGTGCAGTAAGGTTGTCGCTATTTCGGCTTTGCAAAGAAGGATTTTTAACGCGGCTGTCGGCAGGTATTTTTGTTTACCCCAAGTACAGCAAATTTCTCGGAGAATATATCAATCCGTCAATCGAAGAAATTGCAAAAGCCATTGCCAAGAACGAGAAAATCCGTATCATTCCCACAGGTTTGTATGCTCTGAACGTATTGGGGCTTTCTACGCAAGTGCCTATGCGCGTGGTTTTTCTCACAGACGGAACGCCTCGCGCAATCAAACTCAAAGGAGAAGTTGCTATCATTCTCAAAAAAACAATTCCTAAATATCTTTCGTTCAAAAGTGAAATCACTACTTTGGTGATTTTTGCACTGAAAGAAATCGGCAATGGAAAGGTACTTGACAGTGAATTGCAACGAATTAAGGAAGTTTTGTCGCACGAGAAACCCGAAATTATCAAGCACGATGCCGCCCTTGCACCGCAGTGGATTACAGAAACATTATTAAAACTAATTGAAAATGGGTAAAATACTGTCAGCAAAAAACACAGAACAGCAAGAAACATACACAAAAGCAGCCGAAATTTTACGCTTGCCAGCAGTTGCCGTAGAAAAAGACGTGTGGGTTACGGCAGTTTTGCGAGCGTTGTTTGCTTTGCCATATTCTAATCAAATTTCCTTCAAGGGAGGTACGAGTTTGAGCAAATGCTGGAATGTGATACAACGATTTTCAGAAGATGTTGATATTGCGATAAATAGAGAATATTTTGGTTTTCAGGGCGAAACTTTTACTATTCGAGAAATCAGTAAAAAATTACGAAAAGCGTGTTGCAAATTTTGTCGTGATACCTTGCAATTTGATTTGGCAAAACAGATGATTGCAGACGGAATACCTGAAAATTTATTTTCTATTTCAATG
>BNXT01000546.1 GCA_025999775.1 Bacteroidia bacterium
ACACCATTGTGATGACGCAATTCTACAATACCTTGCCTTTGATTATTTTCAATCTATCAAAATAATTATCTGTAATATATCCCGTTCTATTAAATGCTTCCATTGTTATGGTATCCAATGGAGAACTTTTATGGTCAGGAAAAAACCAACCAAAAGAAAATTGATTTACGTTAAGGTCTATACTATTTTCATGAGACGTCATGTCCACAGACAGACCCCCGCTAATAAGAACTTCAGTATCCAGTTCAACGATCTCAAAATATGAATAAATATCACAGACACATTTACAATTCCATGTATAATCGTGTTCTTTGGAAAAGTTCATTACCCTTGTAAAGAACAAAAGCTGTTCTCCATTTTGATTTACAAAAGTCAATGTGTCGCCAACTTCATACGGAAAATAACTTTTCAAGTTATCAGGAAATTTTTCGCAATGCCGAGTACAAGATACGACAATTGTTGCAATTGCCAAGATTAAAAATAGGTGTTTTGTTTTCATAGTGTTATTTTAGATTCACGACAACTTCAAAGATATGATACAAAAATACAAAAAAAAATTGAAATAGCGTAAAATTATTCTAATTTAACACAACCTTTTGTTATATAGGCAGGTTTATTGTCTAATATTTCTGCAACTGCCCAATCATCACACAAAGGAATATTGTACTTACCTTTATCTCTACACGCTATTAGCAGTAGCAACAAAAGCCACAGTCCAATTTTTAAAATTAGCGTTGGTCTCATAGTATCTTTTTGGGGTTTAATGATTTGTTCCTAATCTTTCATGTAGAGTTGAGAATTATCTTGTCAATCCTGTAAATCCTATAAATCATGGTTCAGACAATTGCGCGGGGTTGCCCAATAAGCACGCAGATAACGCAGATTAGACAGATTTTCGCAGATAAATAGCAAATTTCAAATAATTGTTCATTATTCATTGTTCATTATTCATTGTTCATTATTCATTGTTCATTATTCATTGTTCATTATTCATTGTTCATTATTCATTGTTCATTATTCATTGTTCA
>BNXT01000547.1 GCA_025999775.1 Bacteroidia bacterium
CTGTGTGCACAATTTGCTCGTCAGGAACTAATTCATTAAATCTCACAAAGTTATGCAGATTTCTTTTTGAAAAACCCTGTCCGTATAACCTTGTCAGTTCTTCGCTTAATTCTTTGATTACGGTTTTGCCGTACTCGCCTTTTTCGTGTTTGAGCACGCTTTTGTTAATCTGCTTGCCGATATGCCAGTACAAAACCGACAGCTCGCTATTGACGGCAACAGCAACTTTGCAGCGGACGTTGTCAATCAGCGACACGATTGTGGTAAGCAAGGATGTAGCGGCTTGCGGGATTATCTTTTTATTTTCCATTATACTATTTTTTTTGATACGCAAAGATACGAAAATGGTACGAAACTTCCAAAATCGCACTGCCATTTGTGCGTAATACACCCGCCATTGACGCTCAGACTGCTCGTTAGGTGCTGGTGTTTATCTGTCTTATTCTTTTTTCGAGTTGTTTTATTTTTTCAATTATTTCTTCAAAAGTCGGTGCTTCGCCGTAAATCATTGTTTGCATTTTTGCGTAATCGTCTGCCCATTTGTCAATTATGCTGTCTTGTGGAATAATGCTGATTTTGTCGGGAAACAATGTATCATAATCAAAATCTTTCATTGCTTGAAACATTCGACGGTGGGCGACTATATGTTTGTATAACTCGGTATCGTTCAATGCTTTTTCGGCGATTGGAGTTTTCAACATCATTGTAATGTCGTACAAATGTCGGCTCATTCTATTGATGCGGATTTTTTCCTGCTCTTTTTTGGCAAATTCTTCGTGCAATAAACAGATTTTTTCTAAAAAAGTCCGTTCAGGTGCAACAACTTGAATTTCAATCGGTTTTTCGGAAAAAGGTCGGTCTGCAAAATGTTCATCAACAAAAGATTGAACTTTAACATGTTCTAAAGGTTCTTTCATTGAGCGACCGTTAATTTCCAAAATCACAGTGTTTTTGATATATGAACTTTCATTGAAAATGGGTAAAATACTGTCAGCAAAAAACACAGAACAGCAAGAAACATACACAA
>BNXT01000548.1 GCA_025999775.1 Bacteroidia bacterium
AACCTGCCTACTTATATGTTCCGTACACGCGGTGGGCGCACAAGTTGTCCTTACGAAGGCGCAACAGTTGCCAAATATTACCAACCGGAAAAGCAGCATATTCTCAGCGCAGCGACTATGCAAATTGAAGTGCCGAAAATCGCTGTAACAGGCGGTGCGTACCGCGTACAGGTGCCTTCTACCCGTGCGGCGGCTTATACACTTGAACTGACCAACGAATCGGAAACGGACGGCACCGGCAATTTTAAACTCTTTGTTGACGAAATCACCAACCCCAACGGCGCAGTGCTTAAAATTGACGGATTGCCCATTGGCAACGGTCGTTACTTTACCGTTCGGTCAGGACAGACTTTGCGCAAAACGCTCACGATAGAAAAAGGACCCACCGTTGACGCATACAATGACATTCGCCTGATTCTCGCTTCCGACTGCGACGGAAATCTTTCGAGCGACATATGGATTTCGGCGGAATATCTGCCTTCGTGTAGCGATGTGTCGATAAAATATCCGGCAAATAACTGGATTATCAATACCGAAACGGGCGATAATATCTCGGTTGAATTGGAAAATTACGATGTGAATTTCTCTAATTTCGGTTATGTGGAATTGCAATATCGTTCTGTTACGGCTTCGCAATGGAGCAGCGCAATGAAGTTTTATGCCAACCAAACGCGCTACGACAACGCACAGGGTGATAAAACTCTGCTCACAAGTAACGCCCAAAGCATCGAGTATGACTGGCACAAGGGACAACGCCCCGACGGCGAATACGAGTTCCGCGCGCACACTGTTTGCGCAACTACAGGCGGCGTACAGGTGGCTGAATATTATACGCCCGCAGTGCGCGGTACAGTGGATATGATCAAGCCCGTTTCTCTCGGCGCACCTTCGCCCGTTAACGGCATTTACGGCGCAGGCGATGAACTGTCGGTAACTTTCAACGAAAATATCAATACCGCAATGGTGATTTCGGACAATATCGCGGTTACTTACGGCGCAAGCAAAACCGTTGTGCCTGTAACTT
>BNXT01000549.1 GCA_025999775.1 Bacteroidia bacterium
ATACTCCTGTTTTCCAAACTAATTTCTCTCCCCAAAACGGCACATACGTTTTCTCACAGTTGATTTTTGAGGCGCGTTCCCATGCCATATCTATAGTCCATCGGGAACCTGCCACATCTACATGAGAAAGTTCAAGGATATGCGACAACAACACATAATCAGGAGATACTTGCCCTGCTGCTGTTCCTAAAATATTGTTTTCGGTAAGAGCGTTCGGAGCATAACGAAATATTGCTACATCTACAGCGCCATGCACATTCGTGTATTGTTCCGGTTTATAATGTGAATCCCCCACATGCAACAATGTAAAATTGTCGGTATTGTCGCCGCAATCAATACGGAAAACGGTAACAAAATCTTTACCATCGCTGGTATTATTATGGTCAGTAATGGCGGTGCGTATAGAAAATTTACCAATGGTATAATTTTTATTAACCGTCGAAGTATAAGAATAATTTGTCCCTTTTTTAAAATAATTGGACAACACCGGTTTATTTGCATCAAACATCGCCTGCATCAGTTCTTTGCTATAATGATCTTGATGATTGTGCGTGAGGCACAAAAAATCCAGATAAGGTGCTAACTGTTTTGCCCAACGGTGATAAATATCTACGCCAAAGCAACCGGATGGCGTTTTGACCACATAACCCATATTGTATAGCATCCAAATCACAACTGTACCGGTTTCTACCTGGTCGTTTTTGACTCCTTCCAATATTCGGTCAAAAGCCATGCGATAGCAAGTCAGAACAGAATCATTTTTTTCCATGCTTTCACAAGCATCATCCAAACTGTTCAAATAGGTCTTAAAATAGGTTGAAGAACAATCATCTGCATATTTTTGTATTTTTATCAAAGCGCCTTGCCGTTGCGTATTGAGTACGAGTGGTGAAGTATCCCAAAGTTGCTGCATGGTTTGAGATGCCTCACTTTTTGGCGTGGGTTTTGGCGTGGGGATATCTTTATTGTTATCCTTGCATCCATGCAAAGCCATACTGCACACAAGGAGCAATAATAGATA
>BNXT01000550.1 GCA_025999775.1 Bacteroidia bacterium
CTTTTTACACTGGGTATCATCGTGATTTATCGTGTTGGGTCTTTTATCATACTTCCGGGTGTTGACCCCAGTAGGCTTGATGCCTTGCAATCACAAGGTAGTACCGGATTGCTTGGGTTGCTCAACATGTTCTCCGGTGGCGCTTTCTCCAACGCCTCTATCTTTGCACTTGGTATCATGCCCTATATCTCGGCATCCATTGTGATACAATTGCTGGGTATGATGATCCCCTACTTTCAAAAACTGCAACGTGAAGGAGAAAGTGGACGACGGAAAATGAACCAAATTACAAGGGTACTCACCATTGTAATCACCGCTTTCCAAGCGCCTGCGTACCTTACCAACTTAGTCAATCAGATTCCCAGTGAAGGTATTACACCTTTCACCGGCGAGCCTGCGGGTTGGTTCTTTTGGGTCTCGTCAACTATTATTCTTACCGCCGGTACACTCTTCGTGATGTGGCTCGGTGAAAAAATAACCGACAAAGGTATCGGCAACGGTATATCTATGATCATCATGATTGGTATCATTGCTCGCCTGCCCTTTGCATTGTTTGCTGAGTTTATTTCTCGTATTGAAGACCTCGGTGGCGGCTTAGTTATCTTCGCTGTAGAAATTGTGGTACTCCTCGTAGTCATCTTGTTTTGTATCCTGCTGGTACAAGGTACACGACGTATCCCGGTACAGTATGCTAAGCGCGTTGTAGGCAATAAACAATATGGCGGTGTACGTCAGTATATCCCCATGAAGGTCAACGCTGCCGGTGTCATGCCTATTATCTTTGCTCAAGCAATGATGTTTATTCCTATCACAATTGCCGGCTTTGTATCTCCTGACGCTGCAAGTAGCGGCTTCATGCGCTCCATGGTGGATATGAACAGCTTTTGGTATAACTTCGCTTTTGCAATCATCATTATGGCATTTACATACTTCTATACTGCCGTTACTATGAATTCGACACAGATAGCAGACGATTTGAAGAAAAACGGAGGTTTTATACCCGGTGTTAAACCCGGTAAG
>BNXT01000551.1 GCA_025999775.1 Bacteroidia bacterium
CATTTATATTTAATAAGTAAGGCATTACAAAGCCGAAATGAAATTTTTTGAGTGTATTGGCAAAACAATAGTTGTAGCGTTCTTTGGCGTACTTGTCGCCGGGATTGAGAGCAAGTAGGGCTTTATATCTTTTTTCAGCTTGTTCATAGTTTTTTTTGTCATAGGCGTCATCGGCAGTAGCCAACAAACCAGGACATTTTTGTGCTTTATCGAGGCGCCATTTGGCGTACTTGTCGCCGGGACTGATATCAAGTAGGGCTTTATAGTTTTCTGCTGCTGCTTCATACTTACATTTGGCAAAAGCATCATCGGCAATATCCAACAAATTACGACATTGTTTTACTTTTTCGAGATACTCTTTGGCGTGTCGGTTATTGGGATTAGGATTGGGATTGAGATCAAGCAGGGCTTCATAGTTTTGTTCTGCTTCTCTATAAAGACATTTGGCAAAAGCGCCATCGGCAATAGTCAACAAAGCACGACATCGTTCTGCTTTTTTTATTTCATTACTTACATTTGTTCCTAAATCTTTGTTGCACGCTTGGTAATAAATAATTGCATCGTCATATTTGCCATTTTCAAATGCCATTTCTGCTAGCCTGCAATTGTGATCACTTGCTTTGGGGTCAATGCTGAAATGCTGCGCTTCTATTCCTCCTCCTGCTTGTACATCTCTCACGATGAATGCTTCTTCGGGCTTGTAACCCTCTGCCGTAATCTTTATGGAATAACTGTTGTTTTGGCTACCGATTTCTTTGTCGGTTGGTTTAACGCAAAGAACATAACAATTTTTAACCTTATCAAAAGCCGATACGCTTGTCAGACGGCTGGGGGTGTTGGGCATAGAGAAAGTAAGATTGGGAATTGTGGTGTAAAACACCAGCACTCCGTCAGAGGGCTGGCAGCCCTCGTCTTTGTAAAAACGCTGGGAGTTGCTGGTTTCTTTCACAACAAACTCGTTTAACGAGGTCTGCGCTAACACATTGCCTGTAAAAAAAGCAAAAATTAGTAAAAC
>BNXT01000552.1 GCA_025999775.1 Bacteroidia bacterium
CAATATCCTGTCCCGCAAAAACTAAACTACCTCGTTCGATACCCGATAAATTCTGGATATTACCCGCATTGGGCGCTAATAGCGTGTATTTCTCCAACTCTTTAAAAAGGTCGGTCAAGGTTTGCTCCTATTGCTGCCGTATCTATGAGAAACTGGTGGGTTCGTTCGCACGGGTTTAGCTACAACGCTGACCTGCCGGCGCTCTGTCACGCTCAATTGGGCGGTACTATCAAACCGGAAGAACTTACTAAATTGCAAGATATTGCCGGTACTATGGCGCCACAAATTACCGATTATACACAGTTTGCTACAGAGTACCTGAATGTGTTTACGGCAGGGTTTCACTATTCGTTCGCTATCGCTATTATAGCAATGGCTATATCGTTGACAATCTATATCCTCAATAAGAAAACATTTCCGGATCCTGCAAATAAAGTACAGGTGAAAGGTGGCGCTGAAATAACAGCCATGGATGTCGCTGAAATTAAACAACGTATGTACGCCCTGTTTGCAGTGTTTGCAGTGGTTATTTTCTTCTGGTTTTCATTCCATCAAAATGGACTTACGCTGACGTTTTTTGCGAGAGACTATACCTTACTCAACATAGGGGGTTGGAACTTTGCTGCCGAACTCTTTCAATCTATGAATCCGTTCTTTGTGGTATTTCTGACGCCTATTGTGATGGCTCTTTTCGCATGGCTTAGAGCAAAAGGTAAAGAACCTTCCACACCTAAAAAAATTGGTATCGGTATGGCAATAGCCGCCTTTGCTTATGTCGTGATGGCTATAGGTTCCAGAAACGTTCCCGCTTACAGTGAATTAGGTGGTATGACCGATGCGATGAAAGTTACGCCTTTCCTATTGATTAGTACATACTTTATTCTGACCGTGGCAGAGTTGTTTATCTCTCCGCTGGGTATTTCGTTTGTCTCTAAAGTAGCGCCGCCGCAATACCAAGGTATCATGCAAGGACTGTGGTTATGCGCAACAGCCGTAGGTAACCAGTTACTAT
>BNXT01000553.1 GCA_025999775.1 Bacteroidia bacterium
ATTCTGAATGGTATTGACTCATCTTTAAACCCCGCTGCGTGGGCTTTTCGCTTTGCCGGTTCGCCGGAACACGCACTTACCGTGCTTTCCGGAATGAATACCATACAACATCTGCAAGAAAATATCAACACCAGAAACCATAGGCGTTGCCATAGATGTGCCACTCATGTTTCCATACTTTGAGCCTGCCCACGGATAGGTACTCATGATACTACTGCCCGGCGCACACACAGACACCCAAGTACCATAGTTAGAAAAACTGGAACGGTCTCCGGTAGTGGTCAAGGAAGCCACCGAAAGGACTTTGCTGTTGGCAGCCGGGAAATGTTTTGTAGCAGAATTCTCGTTACCGGCTGCAGCACATACCAATCCACCGCGCATAACCTGTCCGCCTCCATGGTTATTGAAGTAATTTATCGCTGTTGTACCGGCGCTGGAAGAACCTTCGCCACCCCATGAACACTGTGCAATAGCGGCGCCGTTATCAGCCGCATATACCATAGCTCTGTAGCCTTCGGTAATATAGGTTTCCTTTTCTCCTAAATCTAAATAACCACAGCGAAAAACCATCAAGCGGGAACCTTGTCGATCACCCCAACCACCGGCAACACCGGCAACACCCGTCCCGTTATTAGTACGTGCAGCAACAATACCGGCAACGTGCGTACCGTGAGCCGCATCATCAAGCGTAACAAGCCCCGGCTCATCAACAGATATACGACAACTCTCATTACGAAAATCCCACCCATATACATCATCAATATAGCCATTATTATCGTCATCAAGACCATTGTTAGGTATCTCACCACGATTGATCCAAAGATTGGGAATTAAATCCGGATGTGAGGTATCTACCGTATTATCAATAATAGCAACAATCACATTGGAATCTCCGGTTGTATAGTTATCCCAAACGGACATCATACTGATGTCAACAAAATTAGTCATATTGAGCAAACCCCATTGACTTGCAAAACGCGGATCATTAGGCGTTACATCCACCTTCATGT
>BNXT01000554.1 GCA_025999775.1 Bacteroidia bacterium
TGTTCATTGTTCATTGTTCATTGTTCATTGTTCATTGTTCATTGTTCATTGTTCATTGTTCATTGTTCATTGTTCATTGTTCATTGTTCATTGTTCATTGTTCATTATTCATTGTTCATTGTTCATTATTCATTGATTTGCGTGCATTTCAAAAATTTTATGTAATTTTGTATTCTCTATAACACTTTTTTATGAACTACCGAAAAATACTATACTATTTACTGACTTTAGCAATTATTTTGCTTTCCTTTTTCCTTTATTCTTCAAGGTTTTACCCTTTGTTAAATTCAGATGATGCTTTAAATATTTTGATGGCACATTATTATAAATTGCCCAATGATTTTTATTGCTGGGGACAAGACCGAGGCGGAACCTTGATACCTTTGATAAGTCAACTATTCATAAAGGTATTTAATTGTTCTGCATTGATTGCTGTTTCATTATCAAATTATTGTATCTTAATTCTGGGTTATATTGGCTTATCAAGTTTTATAAAATCAAATTATTACAAAATCATTCTTGCTATAATATGGTTTTTACCCTTCCAGAGGTTCATTGATATTGTACGTTTTCCCATTGGCGTTGAATATAGTTTACTGGGGTTTGCAATGTTCTTAATATGCAAACTTGAAGATAATAGTACTCTAAAATCGTTTATAAAGCATATCGCATTACTCTTAATTATTTTGATATTGACACTATCTCTATGGGTTTCTGATTTGACTATTGTTTCAATTACGATACTATTATTCGTACTTTTTCTGTTTTATTTCTTGAAGAATAAAACATTTAAAATTGATAAACTTGTTTTATCCTACATTTTCATTGGTGTAACTTGTTGTGCCATTTTTATAAAATTTGCCAAGTCATTTGCTATTGTAAAAGCAGAGAATTACTTATCAATTAATGGTATAAATGAACTAAAGACTGCAATGGTTCTTGTAAAAGAAGCATTTTGGAAAATTCTAACCTTTAGTACCAATGAAATTTTTGTAAGTATCTACACCT
>BNXT01000555.1 GCA_025999775.1 Bacteroidia bacterium
TATTTTTCTACAAAAATACCGTTCGGGTGTAAATTGAACGATGGCGATTCGGAATTAGTTATTTTTTCATAAATAGACTTACAAACCTTGTTTTGGTGCGAAAAATTGCGGACACTCCAATCTGTATATTCGGTTTTTGTTATAGCTATGTCATTTACTTTCGATTGTTCAAAATAATCCGCATATTTTTCATGCACATGATCAAGCAATTGTTGCATGTTTTCAACATCTTTTTCCTGTGGATCGCTTGCCAAGCCCCACAACACATCGCCTAACCATGTTATCCCTCCCGCCCAAGCTAATTGACCATCCCCATCCTGCTCAAATAACCCCCAAACATGTCCGGGGTCGTGGATTTGGTTCCATTGGTAGAAGATGAGTTTGGTACCGCCGGTATAGGTATAGTCCATCAGGTTGTCCGTGGTGTTTTGGTTGGTGCCGTAATCACGGTCGAAGATGTGTTTCAGATTGAATAAGCCATGACCGAGTTCGTGCGCAATGGTGTTGCCTAATATTTCCGCACTGCTGGTTGGAAACAAGTACCCAAAACGTTTGTCTCTCGGCATATCGCCCGCTATAGAGATACCGTCCCTGTTCTGTGGGGCGTTGGGCAGCAAAAATAAATACACCGTCTTCGCTTTCGGCTCGCCGATGCTCTGCAAATATGCCGCATTCAAGGCATTCATCTCATCCGTGAGCGTGGCTAACAAACCGCTGCCCTCAACATCAAGATAACCGTTATTGTTCAAATCCCATGACGTGTTCTCAAACTTCTCCGCTAAGGTAAACGTAAATTCCACATCTATCGGATTGTAAACTTTATTTAATATGAGTAGTTTGGGGGTCATGTTATTTTTTGGGTGAGGTGGTTATTGGTTATTTTTGATATACGAAGAGTTGCATTTATTGGTTGAATTTACAAATTAAATTAAATTAATTAGCGCTTTCATTTGTTTTTGTTTACTCACAATTTTTCAAATATCTTGGTTCAAATTTTTGTAGCACAT
>BNXT01000556.1 GCA_025999775.1 Bacteroidia bacterium
GCATGTTTTCAACATCTTTTTCCTGTGGATCAAATGCAAGCCCTCCAAACCAATCGCCTAACCATGTTATCCCTCCCCACCAAGCTAATTGACCATCCCCATCCTTTTCAAACAACCCCCAAACATGCCCTGGGTCGTGGATTTGATTCCATTGGTAGAAGATGAGTTTGGTACCGCCGGTATAGGTATAGTCCATCAGGTTGTCAGTGGTGTTTTGGTTGATGCCGTAATCACGGTCGAAGATGTGTTTCAGATTGAATAAGCCGTGTCCAAGTTCGTGAGCAATGGTGTTGCCTAATATTTCCGTACTGCTTGCCGGAAACAAGTACCCAAAACGTTTGTCTCTCGGCATGTCGCCCGCTATGGTAATGCCGTCCCGGTTCTGCGGGGCGTTGGGCAGCAAAAATAAATACACTGTCTTTGCTTTCGGCTCGCCGATGCTCTGCAAATACGCAGCATTCAAGGCGTTCATCTCATCCGTGAGCGTGGCTAACAAACCGCTGCCCTCAACATCAAGATAACCGTTATTGTTCAAATCCCAGTCCGTATTCTCAAACCTGTCCGCTAATGTGAACGTAAATTCCACATCTATCGGATTGTAAATGCTGTTCACCACATCGGACAGCTCTTTGAGTTTGGATTCGTTTATGTCTGCGTTATTGACGGGCACAATCACTACCTCCGGTCGCTTGGTTTGGTAGGTTACCACCCGCAATTTGCCCAGCGTTTGCCAGCTGCTAGCGCTATCCCTTTGGTACATCGCAAACACCTCTTGTGCGTCGTTCTCCTTGCCGCTCGCAAGCGTTAACTCATATGTGTTTTCTTTTTTCATTCTTTTAGAACCTGTAATTTATTCATTTCTGTTTTTCGTATAAAATTGTATGTGAACTAATTATTTAGTTTTCAGAAGTATTCTACATTTTGTTATGTTAAAGAGGTTCATGTTCAAATTGTTTGTAAAAAGCCTTGGCATTACTATTTGGTATATTGGGTCTATCTTTGTTTAA
>BNXT01000557.1 GCA_025999775.1 Bacteroidia bacterium
GTTGTGCCGCCCATGCGTAATGTCCTTTTTCGATCCAATCCTGAACCACTTGTGGATGTTGAATACCGCCGACGATGCCGTATTTCACTGCTTCTTCGCAGCCATTACCGGTAACGAAGCCGCCTTGTTTATGGCTCCACCATCCACCACGTAAGCCATCACGTAATTCATCACCAAAACAAGCAATACGCGGTAAACGCTGCATATTACATTTCACGGCAAGCTCGGTAGTTGGGAGTTGCGGGGGTTCTGCCGCCCATCCTTCGCCATAAATAAAAATGCTTGGATCAATAGCATCTAAACTGTTACGCACGCTATTCATGGTTTCAATATCGTGCACTCCCATCAGGTCAAAGCGAAAGCCGTCGATATGATATTCTGTTGCCCAATAGTTGATTGATTCCACGATGAACCGGCGCATCATGGTTTGTTCTGAGGCTGTTTCACTTTGACAACCGGAGCCATTAGCAAAGCTGCCATCTGGTTTTTTACGAAAAAAATAGCCGGGGGCAGTACGTTCAAAAGCCGATTGAGCAACCTGATATACGTGGTTGTAAACAACATCCATAATCACACGAATGTCGTTTCGATGCAGATTTTGTACCATACGTTTAAATTCCACGATGCGTACTTTCGGGTCGTAAGTATCGCTTGCGTAGGAACCTTCAGGCACATTGAAATTAAGCGGGTCGTAACCCCAATTATACTGTGATTGTTGAGGTCTGCTCTCGTCAACCGTTGCAAAATCGAACGACGGCAACAGATGCAAATGTGTAATACCTAACTCTTTGAGATGTGCAATACCCGTTGCAAGACCTTGCGGATTGCGGGTATCCGGTTCTGTCCACTGCAAAAATCGTCCTTTATTGGTTATCCCCGAAGAAGCGTGCGCGCTATAATCCCGATGGTGTGTTTCATAGAGAATACTATCGCTATAATGCTTCAACGGCGGACGTTGGTCGGTATGCCAATCTTCGGGATGTAGGGTATGGATGTCAAGAATAGCG
>BNXT01000558.1 GCA_025999775.1 Bacteroidia bacterium
AAATTATATCAAAAACAAAAGAAGAAACCAACAAATAATCAAATGCCAACTATTCAACAGTTAGTTCGTAAAGGTCGCCAAAAGCTCACAGATAAGAGCAAATCGCCAGCTTTGGATTCGTGTCCGCAACGTCGCGGTGTTTGTGTACGTGTTTATACCACTACACCGAAAAAACCTAATTCCGCCATGCGTAAAGTAGCACGTGTGAAACTTACCAACCTCAAGGAGGTGAATGCTTACATCCCGGGCGAAGGTCATAACTTGCAAGAACACTCCATCGTGATGATCCGTGGCGGTCGTGTGAAAGACCTACCGGGTGTCCGCTATCATATCGTACGTGGCGCTTTGGATACTTCTGGCGTGGACGGACGTAAACAGCGGCGCTCTAAATACGGCGCTAAACGTGCTAAGAAAAAAGCTTAATACCAACTCAGTGATAAAAACAGCCCACAATAGCAATGTGGCTGAGTAAATAATAATTTATTGAAGATAATAGTTTATGAGAAAATCTAAACCTAAAAAACGGGTCATCCTGCCGGACCCTAAGTACGGCGAAGTCTTAGTATCAAAGTTTGTAAATAATTTGATGCTTGCAGGCAAAAAAAATATTGCATACACCATTTTTTATGATTCTATTGATTTGGTGAGCGAAAAAACCAAAGAAGACGGTCTCGAAATATGGAAAAAGGCATTGGTCAATGTAACGCCTTCCGTAGAAGTAAAAAGCCAACGTATCGGCGGCGCTAACTTTCAAATTCCTGTCGAAATACGTCCCGAAAGAAAACAATCCATGGGTATTAAATCGTTGATCAATTTTGCACGTAAACGCAACGAAAAATCAATGGCACAGAAACTCGCAGGCGAAATAATGGCTGCCGCTAAAGAAGAAGGCGCGGCTTTCAAACGTAAAGAAGATACACACCGTATGGCAGAAGCTAACAAAGCATTTGCTCACTTCAGATAATAAAGTTCCGACACTGTTTTGCTTGCCTATTTATCTATATGT
>BNXT01000559.1 GCA_025999775.1 Bacteroidia bacterium
ATATATTACACTCTTAGTCCTTGCGTTAGGCTTCACGTCTTGCAAAGACTTTTTGGACTGGCCTCAAGCCACCTCTTTGGACGAAAAGAACGCTTTACTTCGTCCTGTTGATATTGAAAGCTCTGTAGTGGGCGCATATAGCGCCTTAGATCATCAGGCTTTTTGGGGACGTAATGCCATTGGAATGTTCGACTATATGGGCGATATTACCACCGGCGAAGAAGGCGCATCATGGTTGCTTAGCTTTGCAACCTATACGTACTCGGATCGTGCTACAGAAATAGGAGACTATTGGGCTTACGGTTATCAGGTTATTGACCGTGCCGCCAAGACTATTCAGGGCGCTAAAGCTGTTTTGGCTAATGGAAAACCCTATACCCCAAGCGAAGTGGCTACAATTCATCTTTCCGTAGCACAGGCTTACGGCTTGAAAGCGTTTGCACATTTTCACATGGTCAATGCTTTTGGGTTGCCTTTCACGGTGGATCCTAACTCGCTTGGCTTAGTGGTTGTAGGCGATGACCCTATTGTGCCCAATACGCCAATCTCGCGTTCTACGGTTGCACAGACCTACGCTCAAATTGAAGCCGATATTGCTTCTGCTAAAGCCGAGTTTGCATTAGCCGGCAGCGCAGCTTTCCCAAGCAGTATAACACAACATTGGTTTAACCGCGGAGCGGTGTCCGCTTTGGAAGCACGCGTAAAGTTGTACAAAGGCGAGTATGCAGCAGCGGTTACCGCTGCCGATGAAGCGCTTGCGCAATCCGGCGCCTCCGTGCAAACAGACGATAGCGTATATGTCCTCCAATGGGCAATCTCTGTAAATGGTACGCCCAGCGCAGAAGATATTTTCACGGTGAACTTCTCCGCTTCAACACAGTTAGCAGCCAATTCACTGGGTACACTTTATGACCCAACCTACCACGGCTGTAATAATAGTAAATTGCTTCAAATTTTTGGCGGCGATACCACGAAGGATATTCGCGGTCAAATATTGTATAGCTT
>BNXT01000560.1 GCA_025999775.1 Bacteroidia bacterium
TCTATTAGCATGCTCTTTTTGTAGAAGCCAAGGATTTATAAACGTCGCAGCCATTGCCGACACAATGACGATAACCACAAAAAGAATAAGTCCGAATGATATGGATTGAAACGATTTTTGTAATATTTTTTGATAGACTATTTTAATGGATAGAAAGACGGTCAATATCACTGCCAATGTTAAGCATTGAATACACCCGAAAACGCTCCATTCACTACGGTTAAAGCGCAGTAGCTGCGTCATATCCAATACTTCGGGCATGCTAAAAATCAGGTATTTTACCGCAAAATACCATCCTATACATACCAACACAATGCCTGTGATAGTAAGGCTGAGCGCTATTTTACAAGGTCTGTTCATGGTTTGTATCTAAAATTGATTGTATGTAATTCAGCAACTCCGTCTTACCGGTTGTTTTGACGGCTGAGGTCGTAAATATCGGCGGGAGTTCATCCCATGTTTGAAGCATGGCTGTTTGAAACTGTTGGATGTTGTCGTTTGTTACGGTAGCAGAGTTCTTGTCGGCTTTTGTAAAGACGAGCGCAAATGCCAATTGTTGTTGTCCCAGCCAGTCGATAAAATCGAGGTCAATAGCCTGAGGCGATAATCGCGAATCAATGAGTACCAACGTGCACATCAGTTGCATCCGTCTGACAAGATATTCACGAATGTTGCGTTGCCACTGTTCACGCAGCTTTTGCGGAACTTTAGCATACCCGTATCCGGGCAAATCTACTAAGTACCACCGGTTGTCGTTGACCGAAAAATAGTTGATAAGCTGCGTTTTACCCGGTAATGATGAGGTTTTAGCTAACGAACCGTTATTGCATAGCATATTAATAAGCGACGATTTCCCGACATTTGAACGCCCAATAAAGGCAAACTCCGGAACATCGCCCTGAGGACAAAGCGCCAAAGTAGGACTACTTATCAAAAATTGAGCCTTCCGAATGATCATGTCTTTAGTCATTACGGCAAAGATACGAAAAATCAATGAATAATGA
>BNXT01000561.1 GCA_025999775.1 Bacteroidia bacterium
TTGTTATTATCCTGAATATTACCGACAGGGCAATGAATGTTGTTCCGATTTTCAACTCCATTACCATGATATTTGATTGCATTTTGAAATTCAGCAGCAGTAAGGCAACTAAAAAAACATCGAGCATATTCCACTTGTCCAAATGCTGCAAAAAAAGGTTGGTTCTATTCCAAAATATTCGTATTATCAAAGCCGTAAATTCAACAATCGGCATCAGAAAAGTAAAGAGCAAAATCACTGTTGCCAACAAATACTCCTTGCTCTCGAAAAACATCTGTACGGATTTAAAAACGTTTATCTCCTCATAACCAAACTTAAATAGCAATTTCGTATGCGTAGAAAGCAGCGGAAAATACATTCCTAAACCGAAAAATACGATTGAGAACGCAAGACAAATAATGCCGAGTGATTTTTGTGCTTCTGCTGTCATTTTTTCAGCTCTTCAATGGTTATATCCAATTCTTTCAAAATTTCCACAACAGCTTCTTCGGCATCTTTGCCCGCTTTTATTGCGTCAGTGTAGAATTTTTGCAGGTCGCTCTGCATATTATTGTCAATATAATACTGCGCCTGCTTTTTCATTCCCTTTATATCAAGCGACTCAAAAAGTTGTTTTACGGTAGAAGTTACATCGTTAAGGTTGCGGTAATAATGCCATTTTGCCTGATTTGCCTTAATCCTTATCTCGTCCTTGAGTGAAAATTCTTTTTCAAACTTGCTATACCACTCACCCGAAAATTTCTCGTACTTTTTCGTTACCTTTTCCCAATCCTTGTCTTCGTAGGATTTGTAATTTGCCGACACTTCAGCAACAAATTCATCGTATTTTTCGAGATACGATTCTTTTGACATCGGTGCGCACGCCACCATTAGAGCTATTGCGGTAGCAGCTAAAAAGATTTTTATACAGTGTTTCATATTCAAATGTAGTTTATCGTTAATTATTGTTTCAGAAAAATCATGCAATAAAAAAAGCGTGGAAATGACCTGCTGAAATACAGG
>BNXT01000562.1 GCA_025999775.1 Bacteroidia bacterium
AGACAGCATTACCTACAGCACAGATACCCTTCCTATAGGAAGTAATATCATAGAAATGGTCAGTGTACCCGGCGGTACGACGACGCTCAATGGAAGCAGTGTGAGCATCAGTACATTTCAGATAGGGAAGTACGAGGTAACGCAAAAGCAGTGGTACGATGTGATGGGCAGTTACCCCGGCACAGCGCCATCAGGTACGTATGGCATGGGTGATAATTATCCGATGTATTTTGTAAGTTGGGAAGATATAGTGGGCACGTCATCGGGCGGCAGCGTAGGTTATACGGAAAAAGGCGTTACGTATTATACGAATGGCTTTTGCTACAAATTGTCGGTATGGGCAAATGGCGGAACCTTAGGCAGCATGCGTTATCGTTTACCTACGGAAGCGGAATGGGAGTATGCCGCTAAAGGCGGACAAAGCACGCATAACTATACCTATAGCGGAAGTAATACGATAGGGGATGTGGCTTGGTATGATGGTAATTCCGGAAGTACAGCGCATACGGTAGGCGACAAATCTGCCAATGAGTTGGGTATTCATGATATGAGTGGGAATGTGTGGGAGTGGTGTAGTGATTGGTATGGGAGTACTTATCCAAGTAGTACGAGTAATCCTACAGGCGCTACTACAGGCTCCCTCCGCGTGCTTCGCGGCGGCAGCTGGCGCGACGATGCCATGTTCTGTCGTGTGTCGTACCTCTTCAACTTTAGTCCCGGTAGTCGCTTCCGTCTGGGCTTCCGGCTCGTGCTTGTTCCGTAGTTTAGAGTGCAAAATAGAGTGTGAAGGGTGGAGGGTGGAGTTGGTCGTTTCGACTACGCTCAACGACCGACACAACGACCGACAGCGTACCGATCCCTCTATTAAAGTCCCCTGAAAGGGGCAAATCAATAGCGTAGGGCAAAACGCCCTACGAAAGGATGGCTATTTATCATCCATCAGGCTGAAAGCCTGACATCCGATAGATTTCGCTCTTTCAGAGCGTTTTATTCATTATTTA
>BNXT01000563.1 GCA_025999775.1 Bacteroidia bacterium
CCTTTGATGTCGTGAAATCGTTTTTTATTGGAGATATGGAAATAAAGCTCCCAATTATCCAAGGGGGTATGGGCGTGGGTGTGTCATTATCGGGATTGTCTTCCGCTGTGGCCAATCAAGGTGGCGTAGGCGTAATCTCTTGTGCGGGGTTAGGTTTGATATATGCTCAACCGGGGATAACGTATTTTGAAGCTTGTATCTATGGCTTTCGTGAAGAAATCCGCAAGGCACGTGAAAAAACACAAGGCATATTAGGGGTTAATATTATGGTAGCGTTGTCGAACTTTGCCGATATGGTACGCACTGCTATCGAAGAAAAAATAGACATCATCTTCGCCGGAGCCGGGTTACCGTTAGACTTACCGTCGTTTCTTACCGAAAATTGTACAAGCAAGTTAGTACCGATTGTCTCTTCCGGTCGTGCCGCCCGTATCCTTTGTGAAAAGTGGAAAAAAAATTACAACTATTTGCCGGATGCTATCGTTGTAGAAGGTCCTAAAGCAGGCGGTCATTTAGGTTTTAAAAGAACACAGATAGAAGATGATGCCTACGCATTAGAATACCTTGTACATGACGTAAAAGAAGTTACCTCACAATATCAAGATGTAAAATGTATCCCTATCATTGCTGGCGGAGGTATTACTTGCGGGAAAGAAATTCGCCGTCTCCTATCATTGGGAGCGGATGCCGTGCAATTAGCGAGTATATTTGTACCAACGGTAGAATGTGACGCTTCCGATATTTTCAAAGAAACCTACATTGCCTCACAACAAAGCGACATTCAGATTATTGATAGTCCCGTTGGGATGCCGGGTAGAGCTATCTCGAATGCCTTTTTAGATCGAGTGCACCATGGATTAGAAAAACCGCGTAACTGTGCTTTCCACTGTATTAAGACTTGTGACTATCAAACAAGTCCGTATTGTATCATTTTGGCGCTTTATCACGCTTCCGTTGGTAAGATGTCCAAGGGCTATGGTTTTTGTGGCGCTAATGCTTAC